>MWAX01000001.1 GCA_002068775.1 Actinobacteria bacterium ADurb.Bin346
GCCCCATATCTGAGGATGCGCTGGTTGGTGTTGCTGCAGGCAGCGCAGTTACCGGAATGAGGCCAATAGTAGAAATAATGTTTTCTGATTTTATCACTATAGCAATGGATGAGATAGCAAACCAGGCTGCAAAAATGAGATATATGTTCGGCGGAAAAGCCAGTGTGCCCATGGTGTTAAGGACTGCCGGGGGCGGAGGAACGGGCGCTGCCGCCCAGCACTCCCAGAGCCTTGAGGCTCTTGTTGCGCATATTCCCGGGCTAAAAGTTGTCATGCCGTCATGCCCTTATGACGCCAAGGGCCTGCTTGCAGCGTCAATAAGAGATAATAACCCTGTAATTTTTATTGAGCACAAGCTTTTATACAAAAACAGGAAATATATGGAGTATGTGCCGGAAGAGCTTTATGAAATACCGCTCGGCACTGCTGATATAAAAAGGGCTGGAAAGGATATAACAGTTGTGGCAACATCCTATATGGTAAAAAAATGCCTGGATGCTGCAGTGCAGCTAAGTGACGAATCGGGAATAGACTGCGAAATAATAGATCCGAGGACATTGCGGCCGCTTGATACTGCGCTTATTCTTGGTTCTGTAAAGAAAACAGGCAGGCTTGTATGTGTGGAAGAGGCCTGTGGTTTTGGCGGTTTTATGGGTGAGGTCTCTGCACAGGTGGCGGAGCAGGCATTTGATTATCTTGATGCGCCAGTGGTGCGAATATCCGGAAGAAATTGCCCTGTGCCATACAGCCCGATCCTTGAAGATGCAATGATACCAAATCATGAAAGGATAAAAAAGGGCATACTGGGCGCCATTGGAAAATAAAACAGAAATGCGTCAAAATTAATTTGGTATTTAAATTATTGAATTAAATATATAAAATATAGCTTTAAAATTGAAAACCCGGGAGAAGTTTTTTAAGGCTCATTATTTTCCGGCTGAAAACCATTTGTTTAGAAAGGATATTGATATGCACGAAGTAATCATGCCCAAGCTTGGTCTTACCATGGAAACAGGAGTAATCGAGAAATGGCTTAAAAAAGAGGGCGACAAAGTCGAATCAGGTGAAGTTTTGTTTGAAGTAATGACAGACAAGGTGTCTCTCGAAGTAGAAGCATACCACTCAGGATATTTAAGGAAAATACTAAAAAATGAGGGAGAAGAAGTCCCTGTGACCGAGGTCATTGCCTATATTGGTGAAAAAGATGAGCCTCTGGAGGCTGCGCAGCCCCTGACCCCAGGCAAGGCGCCGGCAGAAGAAAAGCAAATAGTCAAAGAGAGTGCAGTCTCACAGGCAGAAACAGCCACTCCACAGGCGCCAGAAGCAGAGGCAGATATATCAAAAATAAAAATATCTCCCCTTGCAAGAAATATTGCAGAAGCAAAAGGAATTGACATATCTATGATTGTCGGGACCGGCCCGGGCGGCAGAATAGTCAGGGAAGATGTCGAGGATTTCATTCAGAAGATGCCACAGGCTGACGCTGCACCAGCTGCTGATGCTGCACCAGCAGCGGGCAGGACGGGCGCTGAAAGGATAAAAATCTCTCCGCTGGCAAGGACAATGGCAAAAGAAATGAATATTGATTATATGATCGAGCCAATAAAGGGAACAGGCCCCGAAGGCAGGATAGTCAAAGAGGATATCATAGCATTTGCACAGTCAAAAAAAGCTGGGGCAAGACCTGCAACGGCGGCAGCTGCATACGTACCGGCATCTTCAATTGTGCCTGGAGCGCCAAAGGTTTTATCTTCTTCTGCGTTAAAAGGTGTAAGGAAAGTCATTGCAGAAAGAATGACCTGGTCAAAACAGAACATACCGCACATTACGCCAACAGCGGTGATAAAAGTCGATTCACTGATAGCACTAAGAGATAAGATAAAAGATAAGGTGCAGGATGTATATGGAGTTAAGATAACATATACAGATTTTATAGTAAAAGCATGCGCGATTGTTCTTTCAGAGCAGCCAAAAATAAATGCTTCGCTTATTGATGACAATCAGGTCATGTATGAAGATGTAAACATTGCTCTCGGAGTAGCAACTGATGCAGGGCTAATGGCTCCCACGATTTATGGATGCAACAGGATAAGCATTTTTGATATTGCAAAGAAAAGAGCTGAAATAGTTGAAAAAGCCAAAGCACAAAAACTTGCAATGGAAGATATTTCAAATGCAACATTTACAATAAGCAATCTTGGAATGCTTGGTGTAAGGACCTTTACAGCCATAATAAATCCGCCACAGGGGGCAATACTGATGGTGGGGGAGGCTTATAAAGCGCCTGTTGTTGAAGATGACAAGATTGTTATAAGGCAGCTCATGGAAATATCTGTTGCAGTTGACCACAGAATTATTGATGGCGCAGATGCAGCAATATTTTTAAGAAGGCTAAAAGAAATCCTGGAAAGTCCTGAACTGCTTCTTATTTGAAAAAAACAGCAAACCGTAAGATGAGGAGGTTTTCATGCTTAAAAAAATAGAGTGTTTTATCCAGCCTTGTAAGCTTGAAGAAGTGAAAAATGCCCTTATTGAAGCTGGTGCGGAAGGTATAACCATGTCAGAGGTGTCAGGCTTTGGAAAACAGAGAGGATATATTGCTGTTGATATTCCGGACAAGCATGTAAAATTCTTACCCAAAGTGAAGCTTGAAATTATCGTAGATGAAGAAATACTTGATAATATCATAAATAAAATAGTGCATCTTTCAAAGACAGGGGAGTTTGGTCCGGGCAAGATTTTTATCCTTCCTGTAGAGGATGCAATAAGGATTCGCACCCAGGAATCCGGAATCAATGCCATAGTTTAAACATTAACATAAACATTAGCATAATTATTACGACCTAGGAGGAAACCAAGATGGCTGCGCAGAGCATGTGGGACATGGCGCTA
>MWAX01000002.1 GCA_002068775.1 Actinobacteria bacterium ADurb.Bin346
TATGAGGCATAATATAGAGGTGATTTATTAAGAAGTCTTACAGATAAAATTTATCTGATAAATACAGGGCAGATGCCTTGACAGTCAGTTTATTATTCAGTTTGCCAGCCAATTTAGCAGTCAATCTGGCAGACAGTTTATCAGTCAGTTTGCCAGCCAATCTGGCAGTTATTTAGCAGCTTTTTGTTATCAAAGCTTTAAAAAGACAGGTTTTAAACAGTTATGAAATATGGAAGAGTCGTAGGAAACGTGATATCGACAATCAAGAATGAGAGGTTAAAAGGAGTCAAGCTTTCAATAGTTGAGCCCCTTGATCCTGACGGAAATGTTATTGGCAACAATGAAATCGTCGGCGATTTTTTAGGCGCTGATGTGGGCAACCTTGTAATATGGGTTGCAGACGGTGAGACGATCGGCAGGATGATGGGCGTCAAGAATATTCCCCTGAGAGGTTCGATCGTGGGCATAATAGATAAAGTCGATATGGTCACTCAAAACAGGGTTATAAGGGGTTATAATCATGAAAATGGTTAAAGTGATAGGCAGCATCACCTCCACAATAAAACTTGACCATTTAAAAGGGTTTAAGCTTTTATTAGTGCAGTCCGTTGACTGGAAATTAAACGGAAGAAAAGAGTATTTTGTTGCAGTGGATACTGTCGGTCTTGGCGAAGAGGAGATCGGGCTGATGGTCACTGGCAGCACCGCAAGACGTACAGATGCAACCAGGGATAAAAATATAGACGGCACTCTGGTGGCAAAAGTTGAAAGGGTAGATCTGGAGTAAAAGATGGCAAAACCTGAAATTGAAATAATAAGGAATGCCGGGATAGTGGGGGCCGGAGGCGCAGGCTTTCCTTCACATGTCAAATTTGACACAAGTGTGGATACCCTTATTGTAAATGCTGCAGAGTGTGAGCCCATGATACATGTGGACAAGCAGCTCCTTGAAAAATATTTTACAAAAGTTTTTGAAGGCATGAAGATTGCTGCAGGTCTTGTCGGCGCAAAAAGGACCGTGCTTGCCCTGAAGGCAAAATACAAGGATGCCATACATGTGATTGAAGACTTTAAAAACGCCGGGAACAGCAGTGGCGCTGAAGTCAGCAGCGGGAGTGGCATTGGCGGCAGCGCCGGGAACAGCAGCACTGGGAGCAGCCGGAACGGTTTTGAATTTGAAATATTCAAGCTGGGAAATTTCTACCCGGCAGGCGATGAGCAGGTGCTTGTATATGAAGTGACGGGCAAAATAGTGCCCGAAGGCGGCATACCTCTCATGGTCGGGGCAGTGGTCACAAATGTTGAAACTTTGCTCAATATCTCTAATGCGATGCACGGCTCAAGCGTGGTGACAAAATTTGTAACAGTCAACGGTGAAGTTGCAAACCCGGCAACTTTTGAAGTGCCGGTGGGAACACCGGTAAAAGCGCTGCTTGAAGCATGCGGCGGCATTACAATTAGTGATTACAGGGTGCTTGACGGCGGCCCCATGATGGGAAAATTAATAGATGAGACAAGCTATGCCATAAAGAAAACAACAAAATCAATCCTGGTGCTGCCTGCAGACAGCATAGTAATAGAGCACAAGGTTAGAAGTATCGGCAATGCAGTAAAGAGGGCGCAGGCAATATGCTTAAGCTGCAGGATGTGCACTGACCTCTGTCCAAGATATCTTCTGGGCCATAATCTCTTTCCGGATGAGATGATGAAAAAAATGTACACCGGACAGCTTAGCGACAGTGACCTTGAGAAGTTTGATTTTGCTTATCTTTGCTGCGACTGCGGCTTATGCGAGCTTTACAGTTGCGTTGTGGATCTTTCAGCCAGGAGCCTGTTCAATTATATTAAAGCAGAACTTGAAAAAAAGGGCATAAAAAATCCGCACAACAGGAAGGAACTCAAAGCAATAGAATTCAGGGAGTACAGAAGCGTACCGGTCAGCAGGCTGGAAAAACGTCTTGAAGTAGACAGATATGACAGCAAAACGCCAATTGTGCCATTTAACGGCAGTGTAAATGAAGTCAAGCTCTATCTTTCACAGCATCTGGGAGCGCCTTGTATCCCTGTAGTAAAAAAGGGTGACCGGGTTGCAAAGGGTCAGGTTGTGGGTGAAATACCTGAAGGAAAACTCGGAGCGAAGGTACACAGCTCAATTGACGGAGTGGTCGCTGAAATAAATAATGAATACATCATTATAAAGAAATGAAAATTGAGACAGACATAGCAGCAGTGGAATTTAAAAGCATTGCAAAGGGCATGATAGTCACTGATGAAATGCTCAAAGCAGCGCAGATAAATCTTGTGCTGGCAACAACGCTTTGTCCCGGCAAATATCTCACAATAGTTTCAGGAAAGACATCAGCAGTCGAAAAATCTGTCGAAGTTGCTGACAGGCTAGGCGGAAGGGAAGTATTTTCATCTTTTGTTATCAGCGCAATAAACAGTGAAATAATAGACGCAATAAGCGGAAAACCCGGAGCAGAGCTTGAAGATTCAATCGGCATTATAGAAAGTCTGCAGATGGCAAACTTGATAAATGCAGCAGACATCAGCCTTGACAGCGCAGAGGTTAAAATAGTTGAATTCAGGCTGGGCAAGGGCTGCGGCGTCAACAGCTTCTATATAATTACCGGAAAGCTGACAGCAGTTGAGGAAGCAGTGAAGAATTCAGCGGAGTTTTTAAAAGATAACGGTTCGCTCATAGCTTTCAGAGTCATTGCAAGTCCTGACAGGGAACTTTTAAGGTGGCTTGAGCCGACGATGTGCATGTGCTGACAGTTAAGGTGAAATTTTTTATAAAAACGGCAGCGCGGCAATGGTCTGAAATAACAGGTTTGGACTGAAATAACAGGATTTTTTAAATAAAGGAAAATTATGGAAAAAACAGAGTACCAGAACAGAAATGATATAATTGACATATGCAAAAGGATACATGCAAACGGCTGGGTTGCGTCCAACGATGGAAATATATCAATTAGGATTGGGCCGGATACAGTGCTCTGCACTCCCACGGGCATGAGCAAAGGCTACCTTACAACTGACCAGCTTATAAAAGTCGATATGGAAGGCAACAAAATAGACGGCATGCTTGAGCCGTCTTCAGAAATAAAGATGCACCTTGACGTGTACAAAAATAAAGAGGGGGTAAATTCTGTTGTTCATGCGCATCCCCCGTA
>MWAX01000003.1 GCA_002068775.1 Actinobacteria bacterium ADurb.Bin346
ACAAAGACATCCGGTGCGCCGCGCCTTACGGCTTTACTGTGAATAATGCACTCGTCCATAGTGACTGAAACAGTCCCGTTGTAGCCATAAACTACCATTCCAAGGGAGTCGCCCACCAGTATCATATCAATTCCTGCTGCCTGGGCAAAACTTGCTATGGGAAAATCATAAGCTGTTATCCAGGTTATCTTTTTGCCTTCTTTCTTCATTTCATAAAAATCACTTATAGTAAGCTTTTTTGCTGCCATTTGCACCCTTTCTTTTTAGTTTTAAAAAAATATCACTCAAGTATCATCTCTAACTCTATCCCGGATTTTTTTATTTCTCCGGGCTTCAGATACTGAAGTGTTTTAAATATTTCTTTTTCCTTTTGCCTTCCTTCAGGATGACAATTACCTGGTTCAAGCCCTATCACGTACTCGGCTTCACCCATCATTTTCCAGTGAGTGAATATGGGCAGCTCTTCCTTTTTAAAACTGAGTTTTACTTCCAGTTTTTTTCCACTGACAGAATTTTTGTTTACAATCCCTGCAGTGCATATACCGCTGCTGTCAGGTTTTAGGTCATGATAATATACCCTTTCCTCATAATCCCTGACTGGCGCCGATACTTTGTTCCACTGATTTGCATCTTTTGACGGTGTGCCTTCCTTAACAACTGTTTCTTTTGGATCTAAAAGCACCTCTGAGCCCTCATCAACAAGTGGAAAACCAAAATTACAGTGATAGAGCAGCATCAAAGGCGAGGTCCTGAAGCCGATATTTTCAATCTCATCTTCAATTTTTATCCTGTTTATCCCCAGCCAGGTGGTGATTTTCCTCCTTAATTCAAGATTCGGATAAAATGGCGCGACCTCACGCACCCTGCCCCTTATCTGCAGCATATATTCATCGCCCTGCCATGTGCCTTCATACTGAACATTTTTTGCTGAAATATGGGTGTAATTTCCATGCTGCACAAGATTTTCAATTCCTTCCTGGCCCGGCCCTCCTACATTGCATAATCCGCAGGTTGTGACAAGCCCGCCTGCCCAGCTTTTAATAAAAGCGAGCGGATGATCCTCATGAAAGTTTGGCTTCATTTCACCCGGATGGGTTCTTATTGTAACTGGTATTCCGTTTATATCAGCCATGCTGATATCAAGCCCCCTGTCCGCAAGCACCATAAAGTGAAGACCGCTTCCATTTCTCACATCGAGCGCACGCACACCATTGCCGTCTCCTTCCTTAAGCTCAACACTTGTTATCTGCGCAAGCTGCTCAATATCTCCGACCCTGCGCAATATTTCCTGCTTGCCAAATTTTTTTCCAAAAATTTCTGCCATCAGACCCTCCCTTTTTATTAATATAATTTCTTTTTATTAATTTATTAATTGATACATATAAGCAATTCAAAAATCAACTCAAGCATTATTCAATGGATAAAATATACTTCTTTATTTCTCAGATAAATATACCCCTTTTTGAATATATTTTAACAAAACCTGCTGCAGAGAGATACAAAATATATATGTATCTATTATTTTTATCATCGAAAACATTTCAGGCGGTTAGGCGGTTATTTCAGTATATGCCTGTAAATTGCTTTTCCCAGGCCGGAATTGTAGTTTTCATCAGTAATATAGTCAGCTTTTGCCAGTATTTCAGGAAAGGAATTTTTTACGGCAATCCTCAACCCGGCATATTCAAACATGCTCATGTCATTGGGGCTGTCACCAAATACTGCAATATCAGCTCTTTTAATTCGTGTATTGCGGATTATATAATGCAGGGCATTGCCCTTTGAGGCTTTGGGATTTATCATATCAAAAAAATATTCTCCGGACCTTACAATATGAAGGATCTTTGAATATTTACGACGCAAAAAATCATCGAGAGGGTCTGTCTCCTTTAATGCAAGTCCGATTGAAACACAATTTTTTGCAAACTCATCTTTTTCAAGCATATCAGTTTTATATATGGGCTCATTGACTTTTTCATAAACTGCATAATTTTTGTCATAACTGTCATAGTATATATTCCCGTCAGTTAATGCAGCTAACGGTTTATAGCCCATTTCTTTTATTGTCTTCAGTAATTCATAATAAAGACTCTGGCCTATTAAAAGTGAGTAAATCACATCCTGCCTGTCGTCTATTACAACTGTTCCGTTTAATGTAATCTGCGGTAGTTTCAGCTCAAGGATGTCAATAATAAATTTTATGGATTTGATTGATTTTCCGGTAGCCAGTATTACGCCGATACCATTTTTCCGGCAATCAAGAAGAGCCTGCCTGTTGAGCTCAGAAAGTTCTGATTTATCATCAAGCAAGGTCCCGTCCACATCAGTGACTACAAGTTTTATCATTATATTACCCTTATGCTTTTATTTGCTGTAATGAGTTGCCAGTCCAAAACAATCTTCAGCAGCCTCCATCACTGCTTCTGATAGGGTCGGGTGAGAGTGTACAGTTTCTGCAAGATTGTCAATAACCATTTCACCCTTCATTGCAACTGCAACTTCATGTACGAGGTCGGAACATCTTGGCCCCACTGCCTGTGCCCCAAGTATCTCGCCTGAGCCTTTATCAGTCACTATTTTAATGAAGCCCTCGGTCTCACCTGTTATAAATGCCTTGCCGCTGTTTGCAAACGGAAAAAGTCCGAAGCACACATCATACCCCTTTGCGCTTGCCTGCTTTTCATTTAATCCTACCGTGCCTATTTCAGGAGATGTAAATACTGCCCATGGTATTACCCTGTAATCCATCTCGCGGTTTTTGCCGGCAATGTTTTCAGCAGCTATTTTTCCTTCTTCTGAAGCGACATGCGCAAGCTGCAATCCTCCTGCTACATCGCCAACTGCATAAATCCCGGCGACATTTGTGCGAAGGTGCGTATCGACTTTTATAAAACCTCTATCATCGACCTGCACGCCTGCATTTTCCAGACCTATATCTGCAGAAACGGGTTTTCGCCCGACTGATATGAGTATCTTGTCAGCGATTATTTCTTCCCCGCTTTTAAGTTTTACCGTGTAACTGCTGCCGTTTTTCTTTACCTGGTCAGCAGTTGTCTCTGTCAATATTCTGATGCCTTTTTTAGTAAATGCTTTGGATATTACATTTGAGACTCCGGCATCTTCTGCAGACAGTATTCCTGGCAGGATTTCCACAATTGTGACTTTGCTTCCAAATGATGCAAATATATTTGCAAATTCACTGCCTACAACACCGCCTCCCACAACAAGCAGCGACTCCGGGACCTTATCAAGAGAAAGAATGCCTATATTATCAATGATTCCTTCCCCGTCAAGAATAAAAGGCTGGACACTTCCTGCAAATGAACCGGTCGCAATTATAATATTTTTTGCATTTATCTCTACCCGGTTTCCATCTTCCAGCACTGCAGATATTTTACCTGCGCTGACAAGCTTTCCGCTC
>MWAX01000004.1 GCA_002068775.1 Actinobacteria bacterium ADurb.Bin346
GCCCATAAATTTTTCAAGCTTATCAAAAGATTCGTATACTATATCTGCCAATCAGGACCTCCTGTAATTTCTTATATTATAAATTAGACAGTTTTTCTGGATAAAGTATATGGGCTGCTTTATTTTTTTACACTTTTATTTGGGTATTATATCAGTTTTTATATAGGAAAAAATTTTTTTCAAGCATCAAAACTATAGGGCGGGAGTACATTAAAAAGAGCAGCCATTAAACAACAGCCGCTCTTTTTAATTTATTTTATTTCCGTCCCCAAATATCTTAAAAAACTTCTAAAAGGGACAGAGCACTTTATTTGTAACTGAAAGTTACATTACATCATAGGACCCATGCCTCCGCCGTATCCGCCGCCTGGCGGCATTGGAGGTGTTTTTTCCTTCTCAGGTTTTTCAGCAACTATGACTTCAGTTGTAAGCAGAAGTGCTGCCACTGATGCTGCATTCTGGAGCGCACTTCTTGTAACCTTTGCCGGATCGATAATGCCTGCGTCTATCATGTTTACATATTTGCCGTTTAACGCATCAAGGCCCTGACCTTCAGGAAGAGATTTTACTTTTTCAACAACAACTGAACCCTCAAAACCTGCATTTGCAGCTATCTGCCTTATGGGCTCTTCAAGAGCCTTGACAACTATCTGCGCGCCTGTTTTGATATCGCCGTCAAATTTCTTAACGTCTATCTTAGGTATAATGTCAACAAGAACTACGCCGCCGCCGGGAACGATTCCCTCTTCAACTGCAGCTTTTGTGGCTGAAAGGGCATCCTCTATCCTGTGTTTCTTTTCCTTCAGCTCGACTTCTGTTGCAGCTCCGACTTTTATAACTGCAACTCCGCCTGAAAGCTTTGCAAGCCTTTCCTGCAGTTTTTCTTTGTCAAAATCACTGTCTGACTGCTCGATTTCGGTCTTGATCTGTTTTATTCTGCCTTTTATTGCATCAATCGAGCCTTTGCCTTCAACAATAGTGGTGTTTTCTTTGTCGACTTTGACCTGTCGCGCCTGTCCAAGCATTTCAAGGGTGACATTTTCAAGCTTTATTCCGATTTCTTCAGAAATGACCTTGCCGCCTGTGACAATTGCAATGTCTTCAAGCATTGCTTTTCTTCTGTCGCCAAAACCCGGAGCTTTTACTGCAACGCAGGTAAACGTGCCCCTGAGCTTGTTCACAACAAGAGTAGCAAGAGCTTCGCCTTCCACATCTTCAGCAATGATGAGCAATGGCTTACCGGCCTGCATGACTTTTTCAAGAATTGGAATAAGGTCTGCAACTGCTGCCATTTTCTGGTTTGCAATGAGAATATAAGGCTCGCTCATGACCGCTTCCATTCTTTCAGGATCTGTCACCATATAAGGTGAAAGGTAACCCTTATCAAACTGCAGGCCCTCAACAAGCTCTATTTCAATTCCGAATTTGTTTGATTCCTCAACTGTTATAACTCCGTCTTTGCCGACTTTTTCCATGGAATCTGCTATTGTCTGGCCTATCAGCGGATCAGCTGCAGAAATTGCAGCCACTTCAGCGATTTTCTTCTTGTCTGTTGCTATATCTTTTGAAGCTTTGCCTATTTCCTTTACGGATATCTCGACTGCTTCCTCGATACCTTTTTTAAGCAGCAGTGGGTTTGCGCCTGCTGCAACGTTTCGGAGTCCTTCCTTGACCATTGCCTGCGCAAGAAGAGTAGCTGTTGTTGTCCCGTCACCAGCCACGTCATTGGTCTTTGTCGCAACTTCCTTCAGAAGCTGAACGCCTGAGTTCTCAAATGGATCTTCCACTTCGATCTCTCTTGCAATTGTAACGCCGTCATTTGTAATTGTGGGAGCGCCGTATTTTTTCTCCAGCACAACATTTCTGCCTTTTGGGCCAAGCGTAATCTTCACAGCATCAGCTATGATGTTTACACCTCTTTCCAGAGCTCTTCTGGATATTTCATCATATTTCAGCTCTTTAGCCATATCTATCAAACCTCCTTAATAAAATACATACAATAAACAACTGCAGCCATGCGGCTGCCGTGATTGCGCCTGCATTAAAAGCTACTTGGTAACTATTGCAAGCACGTCGCTTTCCCTGATTATAAGATGCTCGACACCATCGATTTTTACTTCGGTGCCTGCATATTTGGAGTAAAGAACAGTGTCTCCGACCTTTACTTCCATGGGTATTTTATTCCCCTTGTCATCCCTTCCGCCTGAGCCGGCGGCTATGACCTGGCCTTCCTGTGGTTTTTCTTTTGCGGAATCAGGAAGAACTATCCCGCTTTTTGTCTTCTCTTCACTTTCTTTTGGCTTAACAAGTATTCTGTCGCCAAGTGGCATGTAACCCATATTTTTTACCTCCTCTTTTAAAACAATTTTTATTATTTATACATATGTATAAATACTTAAAAATAACTTGGCACTCTCGCCCCTTGAGTGCTAATCCATGGGAAATAATAGTATAAGAAAATAAAAAAATCAAGGAATTAAATAAAAATTTTTAAGAAAATTTTTTAATAAATCATTTTTTCAAGAACTGCCCATTATATCGCCTATTATATCATCCATTATATCCACCGGCAGGCTGTACGCTACAGAGAATGCAGAAGTTAAATATCGCTTCTTGAATAGACATCCAGTCCGGCAGACGCAAAATTGCCCGCAACATATTCATGGTATCCGAGGCAGGCAACCATAGCTGCATTGTCCATGCAGAGATAAACAGGCGGGATAAAAAGCTCTATGCCCTCAATTGACGCCCTGTTTATAAAAAGCTGCCTTATCCTGCTGTTTGCAGCCACTCCCCCGCTTACAAGTATCCTGCTGTAGCCATACTTCCTGCAAGCTTTTACGGTTTTTTCCACCAGGACATCTGCTATTGCTTCCTGGAAAGAGGCAGCCAGGTCAGCAATATTTTCAGCTTTTTTAATTGCAGGGTCCTTCTTCACTTTATAGATCACTGCAGTTTTTAACCCGCTGAAGCTGAAATTAAAGTCTCCGCTTTCAATCATTGGCCTGGGCATCAGGACTGCTTTGCTGTCCCCCTGTTTAGCCAGCCTGTCTATTATCGGCCCGCCTGGATAGCCGAGCCCCAGAAACCTTGCGATTTTGTCAAAAGCCTCGCCTGCAGCATCATCCACCGTGTGCCCTATTTCTGTAATCGTCCAGTCCTGCTCCACCTTATAAAGGCTTGAGTGCCCCCCTGAAACTATAAGCCCGATAAATCCTCCACCCATGTCAGGGTTTATAAGGATATTGGAAAAAAGATGAGCCTTCAGGTGATTTATTGCAATAAGCGGTATTTTTTTTGCATACGCTATCGCTTTTGCAGCGCCGACTCCCACAAGCAGAGAGCCGATCAGCCCGGGCCTGCTGGTGACACTTACTGCGCCGATATCATCAAGTGAGATGCCTGACTGCAGCATTGCCTCACTGATGATTATGTCTATCATCTCTATGTGTCTGCGTGAGGCAAGCTCCGGTACGACACCGCCATATTTTTCATGGATGTCATTCTGGGAAGCCACGACATTTGAGAGCAGTTTCCTTCCGTCGCAAACTACTGCTGCACATGTATCGTCACAGGATGTCTCTATGCCCAATATATTTAATTCTCTGTGGTAACATTTATTCATTTAAACGGCACAAACTCCCTCACATATAATGGCGCAATGTTTTTATCTCCTCCGGTCTGACCACGTCCGGCTCTGAATGCGGCGCATTTATTAATATAGGCTGCATGCGGAAATATTGTTTTTCTGTTAACTATGAAATTATAGCCAAGTTTTTTAATGTCAGAGGCAAGGTGCCCGTATGAGTCAAATGCTGTGCCTCCGCAGTAAATGGGAGTTTTTGCCGGACCGGAAAGGATAAGCGAGCCTGCCAGCAGAACCTCCTCCAGCTTTTGGCTAAAGCCTTCATAGTCTGCAAGAAAATCTGCAGTCACCTTACGCATATATATTGATGAATCTTTTATCTTTACTCTGCAGACAGAGGCTGGCTGGCCGTAGTCAGAGAAAGTGGCTTCATATACTGAGAAATACAGTTCATTTCTTTTTACATCAATCACGGGTACTGCAAGAGCAGAGCCTCCCTTTAAAAGTGAAAGCATTATTCCTGCTTTATTGTTCTCCAGTATAGAAGCTGCAAAAACATCAGGGCAGCTTACTGCAAAAACCGGTTTTTTTTCAATAAGCGCAAGGATTTTTGCCACGCTTAAGCCTATCCTTGTACCCGTAAA
>MWAX01000005.1 GCA_002068775.1 Actinobacteria bacterium ADurb.Bin346
CTCTATAAGCCCTGTGAGTATCCTGAAATCAGAGCCGACATATTCTTTATTTATGATAATGGGGGTGCCCCTTTTTGTATTTCCAATATGAATACAGCTTTCCCTGTCCCGGGCATTGTGGTTCACTATCCTGTAGCTGTCAGCAATTTCTTTACCGACAAGGCCTTCAAGCTCTTTTCCAATATTTGGCCTGTGAAGCCCTGTGGCAATCAGGATTGTAATGCTTTCCCGGCTTATTCCATAACTTTCAAGCTCAGGCAGCAGCACTTCAAGAATCATTTTTGTAGGAGCTGCCCTTGTGGAATCTGATATTACGATGCATATTTTTTCCGGAATGTTTTTATTTACTAAACTGGCTTTATCTTTGAGTGCAGCTCCGGCATTTCTGTTTGCGCCTGCCAGCAGTTTTTCCTTCAGCGGAATGGAGCCTATGGGATTTTTAATTGCTTCAAGCAAAGCTTTTGAAGCATCCGGAAGAGCAGGCAGGGGTTTGCTTGACAGAACGCCCAGCAGATTTTTATCCGGGACTTCCACCTTTAATTTATTATTTCCATAATCAAGCTCAACTATCATTTGGCACTTCTCCTATTTTGCCTTATTTGTCTTTCCGGCTCTTCTCATTTTTCCTGAGATCTATCTGACACTTGTGCTTCATATTTTTTTATTTTTGTCCTTATAATTTAAAATTACTGTTAACTATTTTTACCGCTATATTTAGCCTGGACAAATAACTGAAACCGGAATTTATATATAATAACGGTAAATTAAATTAACAGCAATTAAAAAAGAATGATTACTATTATATTTTTAAATGTACTTAATAACTAACAAACTTTAAAAACCGCACGGCTGTGCTGTGGCCTTATTAAAAAACTGCACAGCTGCGCTTTGGTTTTAACTAAAATCACATTACTGCCCTGTAAAGATCTGAATGCGGCGCTGCTATTACCTGATGGTCCACCAGGAACCCTTTCTCTTCGGGATAAACTATCCCTGCCCTTACTGACTCTTTTACATCTGATAACACGCCATTTATCACGCAGATATTTTTGCCCCCGAGAGCCCTGGCAATCCTTACTTCTACTATGTCAATATCTGTCGCTTTAACTGCTGCATCTGCAGCCCATATTATTGATGGGGCTGAAAGTGTCTCTATTATGCCTATGGATTGCGGCTGCCTTATCTCTGAGGTACCGTTTAACCCTGCAAAAAGCTGCGGATAGACATTGGGTATTACTACAGAGTCTATTATAAAAGGACCTGATTCCTCTTCAGCCACATTAATTGAGTTTTTAACTGCGCTGACAAGGCCCGCAAAAATAATATAATATTTTCCGGGACAAATTGTTTTTGCATCAACTATCCTCACGTCAGAAGCTTTAACAATTCTGTCAACTGCATTTATTCCTACAGCAATGCTGCGGAACTCTACAACACCAATGGACTTTTCCATGACACCTTCTTAAAAAATCTTTAATGCCTGCTATACGCTGATATGCACTGCATTTCATTGCACGCATTTCATTGTCTGCACGGGGCGCTTCACTGCCAGCACTGCATTAACTGCACTATGCTTCATTGGCTGCACTACACTGCTGTATCAGATTTCGGCTTTGCGGCAGCGCCCCTGTTGGGTCTAGGTATCTGGCCGCTTCCCGACCTGACCATCCTGCCTGAAATTACCTTATCCACTTCAGTGTGAGGCCTTGGAATGACATGGACACTTACCACTTCTCCAATCCTTTTTCCTGCTGCTGCGCCTGCGTCAACTGCTGCCTTTACAGCACCCACATCGCCTTTTACCGTCATAGTGACAAGCCCGCTGCCTGCATATTCTTTTGACACAAGCCTGACATTTGCAGCTTTAACCATTGCATCTGCTGCCTCTATTGCTGCCACTAGTCCTCTTGTTTCTATTAATCCCATTGCTTCTTCCATCGGGTATCTTCTCCTTTCAAATTTAAAAACACTGCTTAAAAATTATTTTATAAAAACATTTTATAAACCATCATCACTTGACAAAATTCATCCCGCCGTTTACAACAAGCCTTCGCTCCCTTACAAATGAACGCGGGGTAGTTACGCCTTCGCCGGTGGCTCCTGCAATTGTCCATGTGGTACCGCCCTTGTATGTTTCTGCTGCCAGCGCATTGCTTGGGCCATTGACTACAGTGAAGGTAGTATTTATAGTTTGGGCAAACCTGGTTATCCGCCCGATATCATTTGAGTGGATGATAGCCGTGTGCTTGAAATTATGCTCCACCCTTACTGCAGCATTAACTGCTTCCTCAAAAGAGTCAACTACCACTACAGGCAGCACGGGCATAAGCTGTTCGTGCTGCACCATCGGATGGTCTTCGGGTGCCACAAACACTGCAAGCTTGACTGAAGGATCAACTGTTATACCTGCATCTTTTAATATGATATCGCAGTTTTTACCCATATAGCTTTTTACAATCTCGCCTTCTTTTACAACTATGCTGACAACCTTTGAAGCCTGCTCATCATTTAAAACAACTGCATTATTTCTTGAAAAAGCTGCCAGCAGTTTATCAATGACATTTCTTGTTGTAATGCAGATCTTTTCAAGGTTGCACAGTATATTATTATCAAATGAAGCTCCAGCAACTATATCTGCTGCTGCTTTTTCTATATTTGCTGTATCATCAACTATAACCGGCGGGTTGCCGGGACCGGCGCCCATTACCCTCTTGCCGCTTTTCATTGCGAGCCTTACAACACCAGGCCCACCTGTTACAACTATCAGTGAAATGTCAGGACTTTTAAACACTGTAGCTGCATTTTCAATCTTTGACTCTTTTGCGGCTGTAATCAGATTCGGGGGTCCTCCTGCTGCAACAATTGCATTATGCACAAGCCTGAAAATATCCAGCGTGACATTATGCGCGCTTGGATGCGGAAGATATACTATGGAATTACCCGCTGAAATCATGCAGATGGTATTGTTTATTATTGTCGGGACAGGGTTTGTCATCGGAGTGATTGCTCCGATTACCCCAAACGGAGCGCCTTCTATTGTGACAATCCCTTTTTCATTTGAATATGTAGTAAGCTCCAGATATTCAGGACCCGGACTGTACAGGGCTGCTATCTCATTCTTTAGTATTTTATCCTCATACCTGCCCATTCTGGTCTCTTCAACACCCATCTTTGCCAGTCTTTCCTTGTTTGCAAGCGACACTTTCCTTATTTCTTCAACTATTTTAAACCTTATGTTCCTGCCCAGCTCAACAAACTTTTTCTGAGCATCTTTTGCTGCTTCTATTGCATCTCCTATGCTTTCGAAAATCCCATCCCCTATTGAGGATGTAACCGGTACAGTCTTTAAGGTAGATGTTCCAACGCTGGCAAATAAGTTATTTACGACTTCCCTGACTATCTGCTCGACTTGACTTTCATCTACTGCCACATCTTACCTCCTTAAAAAATTTTTCTGATAAAAAACTGCTTTGAAAATGGCCTTTAGCAGCCAGTTGCGAAGTTATGTTTTACTTCCCTTAAAACAGTTCTTATCATATTTTTAAAATTAACATTTTATTTTTATGTAGTTAAAAATCATGCTGTAAATACTGGCGCTTATTTTATTTCAATGCCATATTTGGCAGCTTCATCTTTTACCAGCGGACTTATGATCACATCACCGCCGGCAGTAATTACTTTTCCGGCATATTCACTTATATTTGCCATTGTAATTACAGTTTTTGTTGTAACGCTGCCCGGCATTGGCTGCTGCGCCTGCCCCTGAGCCAAACCTGATGCTGTGCCTGATGCTGCTGCGGCTGCTCCTGCCTGGCATGCTGCCGCTGCATTGTTCCTGGTGCAGGTCTGACCCGCTGCTACTGCGCAGGCGTTTTTCAGCAAATTAGAGTCGCTTATCTCCCCTGTAAAGCTGGTATCCGGTATTGAAGGCGGTATATTATTACTATCTGCCATCTGCATGCCGATTGGTGAGACACAGGAAGCGTCAACTATTTCCACCAGGCTGCCGTTTACAAGATCTGCTGCATTGCCGTCATCAGTATCAACATGAAACTCCGCTTTAAAATCCGGGGCCACTCTTACCTGCACATTATTGAAGGTCAGCCCTTTTGGACCCCCGACTCTTACATCAACCAGCTGATTGTCTTTTATGCCAAAATATGCTGCATCATCAACACTTAAATGCATATGCCTGTTTGCCCTTATGACGCCTTCAGCCAGATACACAGTGCCCTTTGGCCCCACCAGAACACAGGAAGCTGAGCCTGCCGTGTCACCGGATGGACGAACAGGAG
>MWAX01000006.1 GCA_002068775.1 Actinobacteria bacterium ADurb.Bin346
TTATGGGGAAGGCCTGATCAAAAACAGGTATATAGGCAGGACCTTTATTCAGCCGACCCAGGAGATAAGGGAAGTGGGCGTCAGATTAAAACTCAATCCTTTAAAAGATGTCATCAGCGGCAAAAGGCTTGTCGTGGTGGATGATTCAATAGTCAGGGGCAACACTTCAAGGAAAGTGGTCCAGATGCTTTACTCGGCAGGCGCAAAAGAGATCCATATGAGAATAAGCTCGCCCCCGCTTCTATACCCTTGTTATTACGGGATTGATATGGCAACTAAAAAGGAATTTGTGGCAAATCACAGGACACTGGAAGATATAAGGAAATACCTGAATGTCGACAGCCTCAGGTATATTTCAATTGACGGACTGGTAAAAGCAATTGGCGAATCAAAAGATAAGTTTTGTTTTGCCTGTTTTAATGGAGACTATCCCGTTCCTGTTTCAAAAGACCTGCATTTTGATAAATATTTTATGGAAAGCGATGAGTATAGAAGAGGTGAAAAAACTGCTGAACCGGCAAAACAAAGATAAAGACATAACAGAAAATCCAGGCAGTACAGGAAAGTCCGGCACCACAGAAAAGCCGGACATTGCAAATAACTTCTGTTTTGCAAATAGCGCCCTTACCTACAGCAGCTCCGGCGTTGATCTTGATGCGGCAGGCAAAGCAGTAAAGCTTATCAAACAGCCGGTATTTTCAACTTTCAATGAAAATGTTTTAAATGATCTCACTTCGTATGCAGGACTTTTCAGGCTTGACACCAGCAGGTATAAAGAGCCTGTGCTTGTCTCGTCCACTGACGGTGTGGGCACAAAACTGCTGGTTGCTAAAAGTACCGGCAATTTCAATACAATTGGGCAGGATCTTGTTGCAATGTGCATAAATGACATTATATGCTGCGGCGCCACACCGCTTTTTTTCCTTGATTACATTGCATGGGGCAAACTTGACCCCGCCAAAGCAGAATTGATAGTTGGCTCGATTGCAGAAAGCTGCATAAAATGCAAAGCAGCGCTTATCGGCGGCGAGATGGCTGAAATGCCGGATATGTATGCAGAAGATGATATAGACCTGGCAGGATTTGCAGTGGGAGTTGTGGAAAAATCAGAGATTATAAAACCGGACCTGGTAAGAAGGGGCGATACGATCATTGGCATACCTTCATCCGGGGTACACAGCAATGGATTTTCGCTTGTTAGAAAGATAATAAACTTAAAAAGATTAAATTATAATGAAAGGTTTGTCCCTCTGCAGGGAAAACTTACCGCCAGCCGGGGCGCAGAAAATAGGGACATAGAAAATCAGGGTATAGAGAACCGGGACATAGAAAACCGGGAAAAGCAGGACAAAAACGTAAAAAACCGCAATGGAAAAAAAGAGCCGGTCAGAACCCTAGGCGATGTTTTAATCGAGCCCACAAGGCTTTATTTTCCACTGGTAGATCTTTTAAAAGAAAAAGCAATTAAAGCCAGCGGCATTGCGCATATCACTGGCGGCGGTTTTTATGAAAATATAAACAGGATAATACCGCCGGACACAGATGCGACCATAAACGAAGGCAGCTGGCCCATTCCGGATATTTTTTCTTATCTGGAGTACCACGGCAATATTGCAAGGGACGAGATGTACAGGGTATTTAACATGGGAATCGGACTCGTGCTGATATTACCTCCTGATGCGGCAGGCATGGCAATAAAAGAGCTCAATAATTCAGGCCAGGATGCTTTTGTGATAGGCAAAGTGACAGGCGGCGGCACGGGCAGGGTCATTATTAATTACAAAAAATAGATTTTTTTAATAAGTTTTCAGCAATAATTTTAAGGATATGACTTCAAAAAAAAAGATAGCAGTTTTTGCCTCAGGCTTTGGATCCAACCTCCAGGCTATTTTAGATTATCAGTCAGCTTCTAAGCCAAACGGTGAAGTTGTCCTTGTTTTCAGCAATAATAAGGCTGCATATGCGCTCGAGCGGGCAAAAAGACATAAAATAAAAACAGCCTGTTTTTCTCCTTCAGATTTTGCCGGCAGGGAAGAATATGATAAACAAATTGTAAAGATGCTTGACTGTGAAGACATAGACCTTGTGGTGCTTGCGGGATATATGCTGCTTTTGGGAAAGCATGTCATTGAGTGCTACAGGAACAGGATAATCAATATTCATCCTGCGCTTCTGCCTTCTTTTAAAGGTACACATGGTATAAAGGATGCACTTGAATACGGAGTGAAAATAACCGGAGTGACGGTGCACTTTGTTGATGAAGGACTTGACTCGGGCCCTATAATAATCCAGGAAACTGTCACTGTTAGCCAGGATGAAACGCTGGAGAGCCTGGAAGAAAAGATACACAGGGTAGAGCATGCAATATATCCTCTTGCAGTTGATTATTTTTGCAGCGGACGGCTTAAGATATCCGGCAGGAAAGTGATAATTACAACTTAGTTTTTTAATTGTATAAAGATAGGAGAGGCAATGTCAGTTAAGATAAAAAGAGCCCTGATAAGTGTTTCAGACAAGACAGGTATTGTTAAGTTTGCTGAGGTCCTTCAGTCCCTTGGAGTCGAGATAGTTTCTACAGGCGGCACATACAGCCAGCTCTCAGAAGCTAATATAAAAGTGATAAAAGTTGAGGAGCTGACAGATTTTCCTGAAATGATGAATGGAAGGTTAAAGACACTCCATCCTTTTGTGCACGGCGCGATACTTGCTGACAGGACAAAACAGGAGCATATGGATCAGGCAAGCCGGGCAGGCATGAAATTAATTGACATGGTGGTCGTTAACCTATACCCGTTTAAGGAAACTGTTTCAAAGCCAGGCGTTAAAAGGCAGGAAGCTATTGAGAATATAGACATTGGCGGCCCCACAATGATAAGAAGTGCAGCGAAAAATCACAAAAGTGTTGCAGTTGTCGTTGACCCTGAAGATTATGCCGGGGTATCTGATGAACTGTTAAAATCCGGCGGCCAGCTCTCCGGGGCTACTTTGTTTAATCTTGCCGTCAAAGCGTTTCAGCACACGTGTGAGTATGACAGCGTCATATTCAATTATTTTATCAATGAATATAACAGCGGCAGGGACACTGAATTTAAGGATACCGAAGTATATATACGACCTTACCTCAAAGTCGACTGCACAAAGGGTGAAAATGAATTCCTGAAAAAACCTCTTTTAAATGAATTCAAAGACAGCAGCGGCAGTTTTGCCAATACCCTGGAGCTTGAGTATAAAAAGATACAGGAATTAAGATATGGTGAAAACCCTCACCAGAAAGCATCATATTACAGGCTCTCAAATGCGCCCGGGGAATGTCTTGCAAACAGCAGGCAGCTTCAGGGTAAGGAGCTTTCATACAATAATATTCTTGATGCAAATGCTGCTTTTTCAATTGTGAAGGAATTTGAAGAGCCATGTGTATCAATAATCAAGCATAACAATCCATGCGGGGTGTCATCAGCTCCGACAGTTGCCCAGGCATACAGCAATGCCCATTTTGCAGATCCCGCTTCTGCTTTTGGCGGAATAGTTGCATGCAACTATACATGGACAGCAGAAGCAGCAAGATTCATGTCTGATAAATTCACAGAAGTGCTGATTGCTCCTGATTTTGAAGAAGAAGCGCTCAATATTTTAAAAAGCAGGGAGAATCTGAGGATACTAAAAATTGAGTTTGATCTGAATAAGCATATTCAGGACTTAAAAGCCGGGGAAAAAACTGCAGTAAATGTTGACATTAAAGGCATAGACGGCGGCCTGCTGGTCCAGGACCTGGATGAAGGAATTGTTGATACAAAGACATTTCAGTTTGTAACGGAAATAAAACCTGCAAAATCACAGCTGGAAGACCTTGCTTTTGCATGGCAGATAATAAAGAGCATAAAGTCAAATGCAATACTTCTTGTAAAGGGCAAAACTACATGCGGGGTAGGTGCCGGCCAGATGAGCCGGGTGGATTCAACAAAAATAGCAGTTGAAAAAGCAGGAGAGAAGGCAAAAGGTTCCGTGCTTGCTTCAGATGCATATTTTCCGTTTACTGATGGAGTGGAGGTTGCAATCAATGCAGGCATAACCGCCATAATACAGCCGGGAGGCTCTGTCAGAGATAAGGAAATAATAGAGCTTTGCAACAGCAGGGGAGTGCCCATGGTATTTACAGGTAAAAGGCACTTCAGGCACTGATATGCTAATACAATGCAATAAAATAGCGCATGCATCCCTAAAAAAATCTTTCCAGGAAAATTGCATGCGCTATTGGATAATTACACCGCTATCAAAATAGCATATGCTATTGAAAAGTTGCCGCATTATGCAATTGCATGTGATATTTTCTGGCCGTCAGCC
>MWAX01000007.1 GCA_002068775.1 Actinobacteria bacterium ADurb.Bin346
AAGATGATGGGGCAGCAAAACCAGGGCAACCCATTCAGCCAGATAATCGACAGCAGCGAAAACTACCTTAAATCTCCAAGGGAAATGGCCGCCATGTTTTATGACATCCCCCAGGCAGTAAAAAACACAATTAAAATTGCAGATGAGTGCAGCTTTGCGTTTCCCGAGGGAGGTGTGACCATCCCCTTTTTTAAGACACCTTCAGGCGAGAGCCAGGATGAACACCTTAGGAATCTTTGCTGCAGCGGGCTGGCATACAGATATGGCAAAAATCCCTGCTCACGGGTACTGGACAGGCTCTCTGCTGAACTCCGGGTCATAAAAAGTACAGGCTTTGCAGGATATTTTCTTGTAGTAGCCGACATTGCAAGATTTGCATATGAAAACAGAATCCCAATATGCGGGAAGGGCTCTGCTGCAGGAAGCATAGTCTCATATATATTAAGGATATCAAACGTGGATCCCATAGAGAACAGCCTTTATTTTGAAAGGTTTTTAAATATTGAAAGGACTGAGCCGCCTGATATCGATATTGACGTATCCAGCCGCGACAGAGAAAAAATATCGCATTATCTGTGTAAAAAATATGGCAGCAACAGCGTGGCTCGGGTTTCAAGTTTTGCCACAAACAAGCCGAGGGCAGCGCTAAGAGAAGCCGGGCGCATTCTCAATATAGCAAAAGATGAAATTGACAGCATTATAAAAGCAGTGCCAAACTATAACAGATTTTTTAACGCTGAAAAAATGCGGCAGAGCGCGGAATCTTCAGGACTTGCCGATTTTAGTAATAAGACATATCACAGAGTATTTTCCATTGCCGAAAGCATAGGCGGCTACATCAGACATGTGTCGATGCATCCTTCGGCATTCATAGTATCAAACCAGGATCTTTCAGGAGAGATACCCCTGACACTTTCAGAAACAGGAGAAATTATGAGCCAGTATGACATGCATAGCATTGACAGCCTTGGCATACTTAAAATAGATCTTATAAATTCGTTAAGCCTCAGCCTCATAGCTGATACTTCCAGCGTACTTGAAAAAAACAGGAAAATACACCTTGACATGTCAAAAACAGATTACAGCGACAAAAAGGTGTATGAGCTGATGCAGAAGGGCCAGACCCTGGGCATATTTCAGCTTGAAAGTTTTGGCATAAGGACTCTTGCAAGAAAGGTAAAGCCTTCATGTTTAAATGATATAACACTGCTTGTATCACTTTACAGACCGGGCCCACAGCAATCAGGCATGGTAGATAATTTTATTGAAAGAAAGTTTGGCAGGGAAAAAACAACCTGTATTCATAAGGACCTTGAACCTATACTGGAGGAGACATACGGCATAATACTTTATCAGGAGCAGGCAATGCAGGCAGCAATAAAAATAGCCGGCTACTCGCTAAGCGAAGCAGACCTGCTCAGAAAAGCCATGGCTGGCCTTTCCAGAGAGGAGATGGCTGCTCAGAGATCAAGATTTGTAACAGGAGCATTGATGCGTGGTTATGACGAAACTACAGCCAGTGAAGTTTTCAGGCTTATTTCAAAGTTTGCAAGTTATGGGTTTGTAAAAGCTCATGCTGCAGCCTATGCGGAAATCTCATATAAGACATGCTACCTTAAATCCCGCTTCCCTGCTGAATTCATCTCGACAATACTTACAAATAACTCGGGCTATTACAGCAGGATGCAGTATGTCGATGAGGCAAGGCGCCTTGGAGTCACAATCAAACTGCCTGACATAAATGAAAGCGGGGCTGCTGATTTCAGGACATGCAGCTCAGGCCGCTCCATAAGAGTTCCACTGATATCAGTAAGAGAGCTTGGAGCCGCCGGCTCAGTTTCCATAGAGGAAGAGCGCAACAGAAACGGAAACTTTTTGTGTCTGCAGGACTTTTATGAAAGGATAAAATCAAATTGCAGAATCACTAAAAATGCTGTGGAAAACCTTATAAAAGTGGGAGCCTTTGATTTTACCGGCACTCCAAGAAAACAGCTCCTGCTTTCATTTTACTGGCTTCGCGAGACTATAAAACCTGTGTCATTAAGTAAAAACAGCAGTGGCAGAAGTTTTCAGATATCTTTTGATATCAGTCCATTTAAACCGCAGCTATACAGACTGGAGTCCAGCCGGCAAAACAATATATCTGATTCACAAATACCGGACAATGCATTTTGCATAAGTAAAAATACAGACACTCAAGATAAGACCATCAACAGCAGCAGCACCGGCTTAAGCCTTGAGGAGAGGCTCCAAATGGAAGCAGACATTCTGGGTTTTTATGTCAGCGCACATCCGCTTCAGTGCTTTAAAGAAAGCATTGCAAGCCAGATGCCCGGCATTAAAAAAATTATAAGGAGCGGCTGTTTTTATGACTGGCTGCTGCCGTGTAATCAAAAAACAGGCTCAGCCGGTTTTTCATATCCGAAGGATATTTATACTGCCGGCATAGTCATTTCGAAAAGAATAGAAAAAACCAGGGGTTCAAAGGAAATGATGTTCTGCACAATCGAAGATGAAGACGGAATGTATGAAGCTGTTTTTTTCCCTGAGTCTTACAGAAAAAACATGAAAATCATTGCCAGCAGCACTTTTATAATAATAGAAGGCAGGCTCCACTTCAGGGACAACAATGTATCAGTAATAGCAAGCAGGGCAGCAAGCATAGCAATGCTTAAAAAATGTGCAGCGCTGCAAAAAGAGGAAAGCATAAAGGCAGTATTTATTTCAGAAACTGAAAACCCATGGAAAAGAAAATCATACATATAGACATGGACGCATTTTTTGCCCAGGTCGAGCAAAGGGACCATCCCGAGTATAAAAATAAGCCCCTGATAGTCGGCGGTCCGCTTAACCGCGGGGTCATATCAGCTGCATCATATGAAGCGAGAAGATACGGGCTTCACTCAGGCATGCCGCTTGTAAAAGCAAGAAGGCTTTGCCCTGACGGGATCTTTGTACCGGTAGATATGGAAAAATACCTGAGAGAATCATCAAAGATAAGAGATATTTTTTTCCAGTTCACGCCTCTTGTTGAAGTAGCCGGCTGCGACGAAGGATTCCTTGATGTGACAGGATGTGAAAGACTTTTCGGGAACGCCCTTGAAATCGCAAAGAAAATAAAAGGTAAAATATACGAGCAGACAAATCTTACTTCCTCTGCAGGCATCGGGCCTAATAAATTCCTGGCAAAACTTGCTTCAGGGCTTGGAAAACCAAATGGCCTCACAGTGCTGGAAAACACCCCTGAAATGATAGAAAAAATAAGACTGCTGCCTGTTTCATTTATATGGGGAGTCGGCAGAGTAACTGACAAAACTCTTGCATCATTCGGAATAAAAACTATTGGCGACCTTGCAAAAATACCGGCTGATATATTGAAAGCAAAATTTGGTGAATCAATGGGACAGTTTATGAGTGATATGTCCAATGGTATGGATAATCGCGATGTGATGCCTTACCATGAGCCAAAATCAATTGGCAGGGAAATAACTTTTTCAAAAGACCTGGATGACCTGGCAACACTTAAGTCCGCCATACTTTTTATTTCACAGAAAATATCAACCAATCTTTACTCGAAGGGCTGCAAAGGCAGAACACTCACAATAAAAATAAGATATTCTGATTTCCGGACAATAACAAAAAGGATGACATTTAAAAATTACACGTCAGCAATATTTGATATTTATAAGTCATCTGTTATCCTCCTCAGAGAGATCGACCTCGTAAGAAAAAAAGTAAGGCTCCTGGGCATTTCAGTGGGAAGCCTGAAGAAAAAGTCTGCAATAGAAAGCGGGCTTTTCAGTGAAGAGCAGAGCAGTGAGAGACTTACAGGCGCAATTGGAAAAATATCTGAAAAGTTTGGAGACAGCAAAGTCACTGTTGCAGGCATAAAGGAGCTTTAAGAATGCTTTTTATATCCTGTCGCTGCTGCCAGTTATAGGAGCTGTTTACTTTTTCACTGCAGTCTCAGCCGGAACGGGCGTAACTCCTGCTGCATCTGTCACTATAGTCTGCACCCTGTCTGAATCTATTATGAACTTTACATTTTCCCTTAGAGCTGACTCAACAGTCTCAAGTTTCTTTAATGCCTGTGCATTACCAATGAAATACTTATCTGCAGCCTCATTGACTACCTTTATCCTGTCTGCTTCAGCATTTGCAACAATTTTAATTCCTTCTGCTTTTCCTTCGGCAGATAAAATAAGACCCTGCTTAACGCCTTCGGCTTTCTTTATTTCTGCCCTCTTTTCACCATCTGCCTTTGTCTCAACAGCACTTGCAAAATCCCTTGCAGCAATTTTTTCCTGCTCTGCTTTTACAACATTGTTCATCGCTGCCTGGACATCTTCGGGCGGCTCTATTTTTTGTATTTCACATCTGAGGACTTCCACCCCATAACTTGCCGTTTCTTTGTCAAGCACTGCTTCCAC
>MWAX01000008.1 GCA_002068775.1 Actinobacteria bacterium ADurb.Bin346
GAAGCTGTCGGTTTTTTAAAGGCAAGCATTGCTTTTATAGCAGGCTTTGTATTCATCTTTATAATTGATTCTTTTGTTCCGCATGAGTACAGTGGGCAAAAGGAAAAGATAGATGAACATACCAATAAAAAACTGATGCGAACTGGACTTTTTTTGGCCCTCGGCATAGCCATACACAATTTCCCGGAAGGTATGGCGACTTTTTACAGTTCTTTAGTCGATACGAAAATCGGTATTGCCATTGCTGTTGCAATTGCAATCCATAATATCCCGGAAGGACTTGCTGTTTCTGTTCCAATCTATAAAGCAACAGGAAGCAGGGGAAAGGCTTTTTTGTGGTCTTTTCTGTCAGGAGTAGTTGAACCTGTTGGCGCCATAATAACAGCACTGGTGCTTTTACCTTATTTAAATGCTGCAATACTGGGTTATATACTTTCAGGCACTGCAGGACTTATGACTTTCATTGCAATAGACGAACTGCTGCCTGTGTCAAAATCATACGGATTCAGCCATCTTCCGATACTCAGCTTTATAATAGGCTTGTCTGTAATGATGCTCAGTCTTTTTTTGCTCAAATAAAACCGGGAATTTTTTTATTCAGCTTATTATTCTGCATATTTATTGCATATTTACAGAAATTGTTATGCACGGCCGGATTGTTTTCCTGTATCACTGACTGAACAGACCTGAGATGCTGTCATATATTTTTTTATAATTCTCAAATTTGTCAAGATATCTCTCCCGGATTTTTTTATCCGGTTCAAACCTGTCTCTCACCCTGACAAATTTTGAAATTGCTTCTTCAAGTGTAAATTTCTTTGTGCCGATTCCTGCCAGCATCATTGTTGCAATACAGCCTGCTTCTGTTATATCCATCCTTAGTATTGGGCTGTCGATCAAAGAAGCTTTAAGCTTCAGCTCGTAATCTGATTTGGAGCCACCGCCTGTCGCCCTCAATTCGGTTATTTTTATGCCGCTGTGTTTTACAAGTTCAAGGTTGAAGCATATTTCAAAAACAAGCCCTTCCACCAGGCCTTTGAATATATCAGCTTTTGATGTTCCAAGGTCAAGGCCAATTATCGAGCCTTTTGAAACAGGATCAAAATAAGGGGTGCCTGTCGCTGAAAAATAAGGAAGAGTATACAACCTTGACGGCTCAAATGTAAGGTTTGAAGAAAGTTCCCTGATTGTCCTGCTCTGCCCGTCTGCAATATTATCCCTGAACCACTTTACAACACTGCCGGAAGACAGATTATATGCCAGTGTTACATATTTATCCTTTACTCCGTGCGCCTGGCATCCAAAATTATATTTCAGCATATCTTCATTGGTGATGGCATCTTCCATGCATATTGTGACACATTCCACTGTGCCCATTCCATCTGCAGAAATCCCGCCGGTCACTGCCCCTGTACCAAGCGCAGCACAGGGCTGGTCATGGCATCCCGACACAAAATAAACACCTTTTTTAAACCCGAGCTCTGCAGCAACTTTATCTCTGATGGTACCGATCACTTCACCGGAATCGACCGGCTTTGAAAACAGTAAAGGGTCTATCCCAAATTCAACTAAAATGTCATTCCACCAGGTTTTCTTTCGTACATCAAAAAAGAGTGTCCTTGATGCAAGAGAGTGATTAATCCTTGGCTCCTCCACTCCGAGTTTCTGCGCAAAAATCTCATCAGTAAACATTATCCTGCGGGTTCTTTTGAAGATATCCGGGCGGTTGTTCTTTATCCATATTATTTTATTTAATGGGCACATAAAACCGGGCGGATACCCCGTTATTTCAAAAAGCTCCATCGGCGTATAGCGGGAAAGGACCATTTCCAGTTCCTTTACGCTTCTTGCATCCGTTGAATAAATAGTATTAAAAATAATATTTCCGCTTTCGTCCACTGGAGTGAGCCCCTCACCAAATGTCGAAACTGAAAGCGCTGTTACAGGGTCCTTTTTGACTGCAGGATTGGAGTTAACATTCTTCAACACTTCAAACACTGTTTTCCACTGGGCAGCCGTGTCAAATTCAACCCAGCCTGGCTCAGGAAAAAGAAGATTATATTCCCTGTAATCTGAACCAATAATATTTCCATCGCTGTCAAAAGCAATAGCTTTGGTGCCTGTGGTGCCAATATCGATTCCCATCAAGCTCATATTATTTTTCCTCCAATCCTGCTTTTTTATAGAATTATTTTTTCAGACTCTGTAAAAGAATCATTTCAATGCTGCCCCTGTTGTTTTCAGGATCAAAATAAGCATCCAGTATCTTTTCGTGAGGTAATGCTTCTATCCTTTCGTTCATTATATTAAGGGCCATTGCATTAATCTCTATTGCCTTTGTTGACGGCATCCTCTCCGGGTTTATATCTATGCCATAATATTCTTTATAGCCTGCCATTTTCAGTACATAAAGCATTGCTTCTGCCTGTTGCCACTCTACAACACCGACATTTAAGTCCTGGTCATAGTTGCCCAGCGGCTGGCTGTTCCAGTGCGTGTTGAACAATCTTCCCTCTCTCAGGCAGCGGGCAATCGCATAAGGTGTATCCTCAAAGCCCATCCTTATATGCCCTATTTCCGGCTGCATGCCCATTAAAGAGATGCCCTTTGCAAGAATATCCCTGTTTATTCTGTTTTTTAATCTTGCTTCAATATCCTTGCATGCTATAAGTCCGTCAGCAGTAGTCCTGTATATGTTGTTCGGAGCAGGCTCATACGGCTTGGGTTCAATTGCACAGATCATTCCAGGTACTTCATCCATTGCTTCTGCTACTGCGCCTTCGAAATTATCCCACATGTCTGAAAATACTGTGCCAAGCGAATAAGTATACCCGTCAATTCCAGGCCAGATGCCTGCATGGTGGAGATTCTTTTCCCTGGCAAATTTAAGGCATCCAACAAGTGTTTTTGCTGCCATGTCCCTGTATTTCCTGACGGGATTTGAAAGTGAGCCGAATTCAAATTCTTTCGGATAAAAAATTGCAGGGTAGCAGCTCTGCAGGACTATTCCCGTCTCCTTTTCAAGCTGCTGATACAGGTGCCAGTTTTCTTCGTTTACCTCATTTGGATAATGTGCCTCTATAGCCTTTATTCCATATTTTGACATCTCTGCAGCCATTTCAATTTTTTCAGCAATGGTCTTTGGAGGCACATAAGCTTCATGGAACCTTCCTCCTCCGGGAGTAAAGTACCATATGCCGACAGACAGTTTCAGGTCAAGCTTAAAACTCTTCATATGCTTGAGCAGCTGGTCCCTGTCCATCTTTTTTTTCTGATAACTGGTATCAGTGACTTTATAATCCATTTCCATCTCCCCTTCTATATGTATATATATTGTTTAATGCAGAATTGCTTTGCTAAAAAATCATGTCTTTTCATTGCGCCGAAGTCCGGTTCTTCTAATTTTTTGATTTAGACAATGACTTCTGCGCTCATATCCTGCACTTTTCTATTTTGAAACTTCTATCTGGATTTTTATCTGCTTGCCGGGACTGGTTTTTAACAGCCTTATTGCTTCCTCTGTTTTCTCAAGCGGATAAGTGCTGGTGACAAGGGAATCTACCTTTACTATTCCCTCTTCAAGCGAGCGTATTGCTGCAGGCCATGCAAGCGGCGCAAGCCATGCTGAACGAATTTCTTTATCCATTGTGTGGAAAGAGAGTGCCGGAATCTTAAAGACATCATCTTCATTTGGCAGGCCAAAATGCACGATTGTGCCGCAATTACCCACTACATCAACTGCCTGTTCAAATGCTGCATTTGCGCTGGTTGGCACAATTGAACGGTCAGCGAGTCTGCCTTTAGTAAGCTCGCTTATAGTCTTTTTAAGATCAGCAGTATAATATTTACTATTTTTATCAGCTATGTTGAAAACATAATCTGCACCGATTTCTTTGCCCCGCTCAAGCCTCCAGTCATCATTTACTGCACCTATCAATGCGATTTTTGCTGCGCCCATCGCTCTGATCATCTGTATCATCATCATTCCCATTGCCCCCGGGCCAAACACTGCCACAAAATCTCCAATCCTTATGCCGAGTTTGCGTATTCCATTATATGCACATGCCAGCGGTTCAGTGAATGCGCCTGCAGAGTAGCTCAGATCATCAGCCATTTTAAACAGGCCTGTATACCTTGATGAGCAATACTGGGCAAACCCCCCATTTGACGTTACACCAGGTACAAACAGGTTTGCGCAAAGATGTGTCTGGCCGTCTGCGCACGCATAGCAGGCATTACAGTTCTGCACCGGATTCACTATTACCCTGTCTCCCGGTTTAAAAAGTCCCAGCATTTCCGGTACGCTGCCAACTTCTACAACATCGCCGGTAAATTCATGCCCCAGCACAAGAGGTCCTTTACCAGTTGCAGTCCCGACCGGTGAAAGTCCATAGTAATATGAAATATCAGAGCCGCATATTCCGACGCTTTTCACTTTTACCAGCACATCTACCGGGCTTATTTCCGGTATTGGTATATCCTCTAGTTTCATTTTTTCGGCCTCATAAAAGACCTGGGCTTTCATTGTACCTTTCAATTTAGCCTCCTCTTTTTTTTATTATTAATGATGTGTTATTAAAACTGTTTTTATTATTAAGACTTGTACTATTTGCCGTATTTCTTTATCAGCTCATCCAGGAATGTCTTGCATCCCTCCGTTGCCTCAAGCGCTTTGGGCCAGAAACAGAGATCGATTGGCCACCATTCATCAGTGTAACCGGCATCAAGGATTGCAGGGATTATCTCGTCAAAATCCAGCACGCCTGTGCCCAGGGGCGCATGGGTGCTGGTGTCGCCATCATGCAATGTGCCGTCTGAATCTATAAGGTGGATATGGCCGATTTTACCAGTGAGCATATGCGCAAACTGTACGACACCCTTAGGCAGAACTTCTTTGGGGCCCATCTGCCTTGACGCAAGCACACCGCACATATATGCATGACATGAATCAAACAAAATGGAAAAATTAGGATGGTCGACAAGATAAGCCATTCTCACCACTTCACTTGGCTTGTTGAATAAGAATCCAGGTTCAAATTCCCATATAAGTTTTATGCCTTTTGATGCACATTCTTCTGCAGATTTATTCCACACGCCGGCCACTTTTTTAAAGCAGGTCTCATAATCCATTCCCCCCGGAATCCCGGTAGGGGCATCGACTGCATCCACCCTGAGCTTTGGGATATTCATATCAGTGCAAATCTCAAGATTTGCTTTCACTGCATCCAGGTAGTCTGATTCTTTGGAAGTTGAAGGTGATGGAAATGGCGCCGCAAGACCGGAAATGCCAAGCCCATAGCTGTCAAGCAATTTCTTTATTTCCAGCCTTTTTTCTTTCGTATTGGGTTCAAGGTGAGGAGGGAAAGCTGCCATTTCTATACCATCAAACCCGAGCTCCGCAAGTTTTTTTACCACTTCTTCAAGAGGAATCGGCGCTTCGGAGTAACCGCCCCATATATATGCCCAGCCGCCAATTGATGATTTTTTAGCCATTTTTTCTCCTTCTAATTGATTTTTTTATAAAACAGGCATAAAAGATATATGCTATATCCATGATCTTCCTGCTACCTGCCGTTTGCGTTGAATTTGACAAAAACCTGCCACTTTTATTTAACTTGCCAGAAGACCTGCCTTACGCTTATCTTTATTTTTTTTACAAGGTACCTGTCATTTATATTTAATTTGCTTCCGCTGATAAGATGTCATTATGTCATTTATATTTTTTTATCATGGGAACATCTGAATTAATGTCAGGGCCAAAGAATTTAATTATCAGGAGTTCGTCTTTTCCTTCATTTTTTACGGTAATTGGTTTTACTGCCCTGTCATATGATACTAAAAGCTCATCGCAATCAAAGTTCCCCGCTTCTATCTTATGGCCATCAAAACTGCCCTTTCCTCTCCAGACAAGAATATTAAACACGCCTTTTTCTTTAAATGTAAAGCTTGCGCCAGGTTTTACTTTTACTCTTTTACCTGAAAACTTTGTTGTATTATAGTATACCCAGTGCTCAACTCCGCCGTCCTGCTTTGATTCTTCAACAGGTATGTTTGGCAAGTGGTGGTTCTCATAAAAGTAAGGATCGCCAGATTCCTCCCAGTTTATCTGCTCTATGATTGCTCGCTCACCCTTTGTCTTTCTATAGTCATCGCATACATCTTTAAAGAGAAGCTCTTTTGATATCATTTTACCTTCATTTTTGGCCTGAAGCATTGCAAATACGTCTGAATCTTCCTGAAGTTCAAAAGTGAGAGCAGTTCCCGGTGCATGAAGCACGCCGGAAGGCAGGAAAAATCCTTCGCCGGGCACATTCAGGTATGCTCTCGAGTGCTGAAGTATTAAATCGTCCTTCCATTCTATAAGATGTGGAAGCAATATATCATATTTTTTTTGTTCTGTGATATAAGGATGGACGCCAAAGAAAGTCTCAGGGTGAGCTCCTGTATCGACATCTTCAGGGAAGTAGTATGCTTCATCCTTGGAATTCTTTCCTACGAGGCATGCATCTTTCTGCATCTGGTGTATGTGATATTGTATTCTTGATGCAAAGTCATATATTTTGGCAAGCCTGCCAAGGCCGGAATGTGTTTTTGCATATTCGGCTCCCATTATAAGGTCACCGGCAGAATCAACTGCATCTTTCAGCAGTACACCCTGACTGGATTCAAGCCGCAGATATGAAAGCCCTTCATCCGGCGGGCTTAACCGATTATCCGCTTTTGTAACTGATGCAAGCCATCGCTCTGAAATAAAGCCGCGCTCACCAACATTGTAATCTTTTTCTGGCAGGCCCAGCCTTTTTCCAGGGGGAAGAAAATCACGCGCTACCCATGCCGGCTTCAATTTAAGGATGCCATTATTGTTTTCCAGTTCCTTTTCGACAATTTTTCTGATTTCAGCCATTTTAACCTCCAAAAACCAAGTTTGAAATTAAACAATTTTTCTATAAAAATTAATTGATGAAGCAAAAAAACCACCCGACATTCACTGGCAATAATCAGCCCGCATCTGTCAGCATTGTCAGGCCCTTACCTGCTTATATTCAGATTTTTATATTCAGATTTAATCCCAGGTATTTAAATCCCGGCAAAATAAGACCCTGATAAAAAACTGATAATCAATACCATTTACATTATCATTTACATCTTAAGCAAACAATCCCCTGAGGAACTTCAGTCCTTTTTCTGCAAGTATGAAATTACTTTTTTCTGTATCCCTCCAGATAGAGGCAGCTTTTGCAATCACCTTGTTTTCTGGTGTGAATGATTCAATGACTACCCATCTGTCATAATTTATCCTTCGCAGTGCATCAGCAATTGCCTTCCATTGAACCTGGCCAGTGCCTGCTGCTCCCCTGTCATTTTCGCTTGCATGAAAAAGATAAAGAAGCTCTCCGGCATCAAGAACTGCCATTGCCGAGTTTTTTTCCTCAACATTCATATGAAAAGCATCAAGATGAATTTTGAGCATCTTACTGCCGACATCTTTTACCATTTTCACTGCATCTTTACATATATTTATGAAGTCAGTCTCAAACCTGTTGAGGGGCTCGATTGCAATAAAAACTCCATATTTTTCGGCCCATTTGCATGCTTTGCCAAGGTTTTCCACAACAGTGTCCCATTGCACTTTCCTCTCTTTTTCAGGGACAAGTGTTGCTCTTCCAACTGCTGAATAAACCGGCCCTGCAAGAACTTTGCACTCAAGTTCAGAACATGCCTCAAGGCAGTCTTTTATATAGGAAAGTCCACCTTCAATATATTCTTTATTTGGGCCCCTTATATCTCTGTTTTCACCAAATAAACCGCAAATTGAAGAGCATACAAGACCATGGTCATTAAATATTTTTACAGTTTTCTTATAATCAATATCGCCCTTTTTTTCAAGCGCAATCTCAACTCCATCAAAGCCCATTTCAGCAAATTTTCTGGAAAGATCTTTAACATGCTCATCCGTATAAGTCCCTGTGTACAGAAGGGTATTTATGCCAAATTTCATTTAAAGCCTCCAAATATATAATTCTTAAAATTCATCTTACTCATAAATACATGATTCTTTTCTGCCGGTTTCTGCAGATTTAAGGATTGCGTCACAAATTACAGCATTTCTGTAACCATCTTCAAATGTGGCAACATATGGTTCAAGCGGCTTTCCGGCAACAACTGCATTGACCATATTATAAGCAGTGTGTACGAAAGTGTTGCCCCAGCCGATTATATGGCCATGCGGCCACCACTTATCATAATAAGGATGGAATGACTCAGTGACATTCACGCAGTGAAAACCTCTTGTATCTGCAGGCTCATCATTTACCCAGTAAACATGGAGGTTGTTCATATTTTCAAGGTCCCACCATATACTGCCCTTTTCGCCATTTATTTCAATTAAATTGAAATTTTTTCTGCCGGCTGCAAACCGGGATGCTTCCATTGTGCCGATTGCCCCATTTTCAAATTCAAAAACTGAAGCAAATGCATCATCGACATCCACTTTTTCTTTTTTCCCTGCTGTTTCGTCATATCTTTCCTGTATGAAAGTGCGTGTGACTG
>MWAX01000009.1 GCA_002068775.1 Actinobacteria bacterium ADurb.Bin346
AGCTGACCTTGTCGCATTTCTTGGAGCAGCAGGAAAAGACGTGACTGTTGTAACTGACAGGAAAGAGTTTGGGTCAAGCGTTGAGGTGATACATATGTACGTTCTCAGAAAGCGTATGGCGCAGGGAGATGCTGAAGCTCTTCATTCCAAACCTTACAAATTCCCTGTAAAGGTATTCCAGAGCGCAAGGCTGTATGATATCGGTGAAAAAGAAGTAAAGATAATTGACCGAAGCTTAAACATTACGACTGTTGAAGCAGATGACATTGTCACTTGCTACACAAAACCGAACACTGAAATGGCTGATGTATTTGCAAAAGTCGAAGCTGCCGGAATACCGGTAGTAACTGTGGGTGATGCAAAAGCTCCCAGAAATCTTCATGCAGCAATCAAGGAAGCAGCATCATTTATTCTTCAGCTTGATTCTGACAATCTGGTGAAGAATCCAAATGATGCTCTCATGGATGACCTGCCACTGGATGTGAAGGGGCATCTCGGGTTTTAGAAGAATGCTTACCAGCTTTAATTTGATCAAGCATTAAATGCTGGATAGAGACTAATAGGCAGGCAGGCATTTTAGAGTGGTTTTATTATAATATTAATATTATAATTTATGTAAAATACTTATTGCCAATATGTTACTTATTCATAAAATAAATAATAAAATAAGTAATGCTGGCAATAAGATGCAGTAAACTTATTTACTGCGCAAACCTTATAAAAAGGAGGAAAAATGAGAAGACCATTATTGATACTAATGGTGGCAGCAGTAATTATTGCCCTTCTTGTAACCCTAGGTTTGAGTGGGTGCAAAAAGGCAAAAACTGCCGAGACAACCGCAGCGGCTGCAGAGACAACAGCAGCTCCTGCCGAGACAACCGCAGCGGCTGCCGAGACAACCGCAGCAAAAAAGCTGGTTTTTGGCAACCTTCCTACTTCACTGTCTGATGAATGGAATGGTTACAGTGTTGAAAACTTCAAATTTGCTGCAGATAAAAAAGGTGTCGAAGTGCAGGTCATTGACGCCGGCTGGGATGGCGCAAAACAGCTTGCTAACTTTGAAGATCTGGTAAGCAAAGAAGTGGACGCTATAGCAGTATTTATCTGGACTCCTGAAAGCGGCGAGCAGTATGCGCAAATAGCAAAAGAAGCAGGTATCCCGATTTTCTTTGAAAACACCAAGCTGAGCTCAGATCTCATTGAATACACATTCAAGGGAGATTATGTATTTAACGTTGCCTGCGAATATGACAACATTGGTTATGAAGCCATAAAATGGTTAGACACAGAGTATCCCGGATGTAAAATATTCTATGTGAGAGGTCAGCCGGGCATGGGTATAGTTGAAGCTTATGAAGCTGGTGTTGAAAGAGCCATTGCTGAATCAACCAGCGGCACTACTATTGCCATAAGAAGAGATACTCAGTGGGATACCCAGACCTCACAGCCTGAGGTTGCAGACATAATTGCATCAGGTAAAAAATTCGATGCAATTTTTGCAAACAATGAACCTGTTGCACAGGGCGCTTACAATGCATTAAAAGATGCAGGCCTTGAAGGTACCATACCAATAATTGCAACAGGCGGTGGTCCTACAGGACTGAAACAATTCGATGCAGGAATAATTGATGCAACTGTTGCATCACCAGTAAGCCTCCAGGGACTCTGGCTGTTCAAGGCAATGTGGCTGTATTGCTCGCAGGGTATAGAGCCGCCCAATAAATTCATACCGCTGCCTAATATGGTTATAACCAAGGACAATCTAAATGAAAACATCCCATGGCCAGCTTCTGAAGATCTGTTTAAGTATGTTGGCGGATTGGATTCCTGGTAAAATGTGAAAGACTTTATTTAAGTTAAATTAGATAAAGTCAAATCAGACACTATTTTCTAATTGTTTTGCGGTCTTATAACAGCTAATGATATAAGACCGCAAAACAAAATATCATTTTTACACATCATTATTTTTTATATTGGTAACATATGAAAACTAGCATCTTAGAAAATGAAAAAATATTAGAGGTAAAAAATCTTTCCAAAGAATTCCCGGGCGTAAAAGCTCTTACAAATTTTAACTTTGATCTTTACAGAGGAGAAGTCCATGCATTGATAGGTGAAAACGGTGCCGGAAAATCGACCTTTATCAAATTGCTGTCAGGCGCTTTTCAGCCGGATGGCGGAGAGATAAATATAAGAGGAGAAAAACATACTTTCTTTGCTCCACGCACGGCAAGGAGGCTTGGCATACAGACTGTTTACCAGGAAGACATTCTTGTACCTGCTATATCCGCTGCAGAGAACATTTTTTTAGGCACTGAACTTGTAAACAGTAAAAAGTTCTTTATCAGTTACAAGCTGATCTCCAGACAGGCAGGTGAGCTGGCAGCTCAGCTTGGAATCAGCTTAAATGTTGATGAGGTATATGAAAAGCTGAGCCCTTCTGATCAGCAATTTGTAAAAATACTTAAGGCTCTGGCTCAGAAACCAACGGTGCTTATCCTTGATGAGCCCACCCAGGCTTTTAATATTAAAGATATCGGTCTTGTAATACAGATGGTAAGGAAGATATCCAAGGAAGGGGTGGG
>MWAX01000010.1 GCA_002068775.1 Actinobacteria bacterium ADurb.Bin346
CGGGCCTTTGATATTCTTTTTAAAATATTCTATTCCGGCGTCAAGCTCAATCTTTAATGCCGGCAATACCGGACCTTTATGCTGGTCCCATCCTTCTTCCTGGAAATCCTCAGGAATTGCACTTTTACCGGTAAAGACCTGCATATTTAGCTTTCCTTCAACATTAAAAATATTAAACAGAGTAATTTCGCCAGTTTTAAGCTGAGAAATATTCATTAAACCGCCGCAGCCGCCCCATTCATGCTCATAGATTCTTATGCAGTCTTTTTTACAAAGACTCATTGGAGCAAAACCACAGGAAGCCATGAGCGCGCTATCTTTATAAAATTCAAATATTTCAAGAAAAGTTGGCTTCAGGCCTGTAATCATATTAACAATTGTCTGGGCAAGCAGTCCGTACACATCACACTCGCATATGGCATTTAATTTATCTCCAAGCAATGAAAGCAGCATGCATGGTGTAAATCCAAGCAGATCGCCTGGCCCGCTGCCGCATTTAATTGTTATTCCCCTGTAGTTATTTTTCTCTATTATTGCATTTGCAGCAATATAGTACCTGGCAAGCAAATCAATTTCTTTTTCAGATATTTTAAATTCAGCATTATATTTTTCATTGAAATCCTGTTTAAAAATCTTTATATCTTCTTCTGAAACTGAGTCTGCGCACATTTTCAGTTCAAGCAATTCTATATTATCAACATGTATGCCTGAAGAGGTTTTTATGAGATTTCCATCATACATGAAGGGATAAAGATTTGAGCATGCATACCCGATGGATGCAATTTTTGTATGCCGGAATTGTTTTAAGCACGAAAAAACGTGAATAAGCTCTGCAACTTTTTTAACATTCAAATCAGAATCAGCATCCACAGAATCATAGATACAGCAGTACTTTACTTTCATTGAATCCAGAGAGTATCTAAGCAAGCTTGCGCCTGCAGCTGCCGCGGGCGCAATAAGGCAGCCCCTGTCTTTATAGCCAGCCAGGCTCCATATCAGTATCGGTAAATGCATGTGATCGGCAATGATATTTAAAATGCCGGTGGATTCAGACCATCCGGAAAAAACAATGACTATGCAGCAGCTGTCTTCAATGGTTTCCTTCACTTTTCTCCTGGCTTGCTGGATAAGGCCATCGTCATGGTCAGGAAAGCAGCCGGCAAAACTTACAGCAATGCCTTCTTTATTTAATAATCCAACCGACTCTTTTATCCTCGACTCAGCAATATCTGATGTATGCGCATAGCTGTAAAAACCTATTAGAGTAACTTTTTTCACTTCTTTTTTTAAAATATTTTTATATTAAAAATAGATGGCTTTTAATGATCTATCAATTATTTTTCAGAAACTGCAGTTAAAATCCTTTTATGGCTGCCTGGAAAAAAAATGGTCCGGATTATTGGAAATATTGAAATCAACCCAGTCCAATCCATTTTTTATAGCTCCATAAAGACCTGATTTGTCTTTAAGCTCTGAAAACACTATTTGTCTTTTAAAAGGTATCAATTTATAAACATCAGTTTTAAGCAATTCAAGGAATTCCTGTCCAAAATTAACTATCTCTCCATTTATTACAACTATTTCCGGATCCATTATTATAATCATAGCTGCTATGCCCAGCGCCATTGTTTTAATTATGCCATTATTGATCAGCTTTTTCAGTTCCGCATCTTTATTGTAATAAGCAGCAATAGAGCTGAAATCATCTGTATTTACTTGAATGCCCTTTTTTTTAAAATATTCATCAGCTATATTTTTTATTTTTATGATGTCACAATTTGATTCAAAATATCCAAGATTTTTTTCCTGATTAGCAATAGCAGTGTAGTCTATTTTTTCAGCAAGCGGCAGGAAAGCTATTTCTCCGAGATATCCGTTATACCCTTCCCTTATTTTGCCGTCAATAACAACACCGGCACCAATGCCCTTAGTTATTACGAGGTATATCATGTTTGATATATTGTCAAAGCTTTTCCATTGCTCGCCAAGCGTTTCGAGTTTCACATGATCTTTCAAAATAACATTTTTATTGAATTCATTTTCAAAAAAAGTTTTCAGGTCTATGCCAACCCAGCCCTTTATATACGGCGCCCACCTTATTTTACCGGTTTTTTTGCTGAATGTTTCAGGTGAGCCAAGGCTTATAAATGCAATGGAATCCAGGCCTGCCGGAATATTATCAAGTAATTTTCCAATTCTTTTTACTGTAGAATTTAAAATATTTTCAGCAGTATAATTACTTGGGTATTCAATTAAGTCTTCGGTTATAATTTCTCCGATTAAATTTACAAGAGCAATATTTATCCCATGCGGTGAGATCACCACTGCAATAAAATAAAAAAGGCTTTTATTAAAATACAGTAAAATCGGCCTCTTTCCTATATTGCCGCTTACTTTCTTTCCCTCTTCAATGACTCCTGATTCAATTAATTCTGCAACACTTTCTGAAACAGTCGACTTGACAATACCAAGTTCTTTTGAAATTGCTGCCCTCGACATAGGACCTTTTTCTATGAGCATCTTAAGAATCTGGCCCTTATTTCTTGCTTTAATATATTGCTGATTATACTTCTTCATTTAATCAACAGAAAATTCTATCTTCTTATTT
>MWAX01000011.1 GCA_002068775.1 Actinobacteria bacterium ADurb.Bin346
ACATCCTCTACGACACCCTGCGCCGGCACGACCCCGACCACCTGATCCTGCGCATCACCCGCCAGGAGGCGGGCCGGGGCTCGACATTGTCAAAAGACCTGGCAAACCAGTTAAAAATACCATTAACTGACGATGTGGAGATGGATGCAAGCTACAGGCTGCCTCCCGTAAGCATTCTGCACAAATCAGAGGTACTCTCACCCAGGCTGTATAAGCAAAATGTTGCAGAGAGTGTAAATACATTAAACCAGCTTTTTTATTACTTTAACCTTCCTGCAAAAATCACTTCAGTCACCCGGGGCCCGTCCATTACTCTTTATGAGGTAACGCTGTCGCAGGGCGTGAAAGTATCAAAGCTTTTAAGCCTTGAGGATGATTTTTGCGTGGCGCTTGGCTCACCTGACTTGAGGTTTTTAACTCCAATACCAGGAAAATCTGCAATAGGAATAGAAGTACCAAACAAAATAAGAAGCCTTGTTACACTTGGAGATATTTTCCAGTCCGAAGACAAAGCAATGCAGGATCTTCTGACAATCCCTCTGGGCAAGAATTTTTCAGGGGAGATTGTGCATATGACAATAAATAATATGCCCCATATACTGATTGCAGGTGCCACCAATTCAGGAAAAAGTGTTTGCCTTAATGCCCTTATAATATCACTGCTCATGAAAGTAAAACCAGGCCAGGTAAAATTTATAATGATAGATCCGAAAATGGTTGAATTAAGCATGTACAACGGTATCCCTCATCTACTTGCTCCTGTGATTGTGGATCCGAGAAAAGCAGCCACAGTGCTTTCATGGGTGCTTGAAGAAATGAAAAACAGGCTGCAGATGCTTCTTGACTATAATTGCAAAAATCTTGAGGAATTTAACTTCGTGGCTAAAAGGGATGCGACAAGAGACAGTGATTTAAAACCCATCCCCTATATACTTGTAATTATAGATGAGCTTGCAGACCTGATGATGGTTGCGGCTGCTGAGGTAGAAGACAGTATTTGCAGGATAGCGCAGATGGCAAGAGCAGTGGGCATCCACCTTATTATTTCAACGCAGAAACCTATTGTAAAAATAATTACAGGGCTCATAAAAACAAATGTGCCTGCCAGGATTGCTTTCAAAGTGACTGACTATACAGATTCAAGAGTGATACTTGAGCATGCCGGTGCGGAAAAGCTAATTGGAAAGGGAGACATGCTCTTTTTATCTCCAAATTCCAACAGACCGGAAAGGCTGCAGGGAGCTTTTGTAACAACAAAAGAGATCAGCCTTATTACAAACTATATTAAGAACCAGGGAAAGGCTGAGTATAACCGTGAAATAACGGAACGTTTTGTAAAAAAAGAGGAGAGAATGCTTGAAGATGACGACCTGCTTTATGACGCACTGAAAGTAGTTGTGGAAATAGGACATGCCTCAGCTTCACTTCTGCAGAGAAAGCTGAGGCTCGGTTACTCAAGGGCCGCAAGGATTATAGACCAGCTTGAAGACAAGGGATTTGTGGGCGGTTATGATGGAAGTAAACCCAGAGAGGTCCTTGTTTCAAAAGAAGAAGTCGAAGATATGCTTGGAGGCAGATAAATCATGAGATTTTCTATTTTATCCATCGGCACTGAACTTAATCTCGGTTTAATTTTAAATACCAATTCGAAATTTATAGCAGAGCTTCTCACTGATGCAGGGCTTGAATGCAACTATATGCTAACGGTAATGGATAATATGAAAGACATAAAAGATGCATTGAAAATATGCACGGAGCACAGTGATATAGTGATAATAAGCGGTGGATTAGGGCCTACCGACGATGATCTGACAAGGGAAGCAGTAGCTGAATTTTTGGGTTGTAAGCTTGTAAAAGTCGATGCTTTAAAAAGATCAAGCCTCAGGTTCTTAAGGTATATAAAAAATGATAAAGTCATTAAGAACCTTGAAAAGCAGTCATTTATCCCTGAAGGTGCAAAACCCATCAAGCCAAGGATAGGGAGTGCAGCAGGTTTTGTTGTTAAATCGGGCAATGGGCTGATTTTTTCCATTCCGGGCGTGCCGAGGGAAATGGAAGATATGTTCAGGCATGATGTAATGCCCCGTATTAAAGATTTTGCCGGATTTTCAATTGACGGAAATAAATCCGCTTCTGACATGGTAATAAAAAAACAGGTAATGCTTTCCACTGATATAAGCGAGAGCCAGATGGAGTTTTCCATAAGAGATATAAAACCAGTGGCAAAACAGTTGAATGTGGAAATAGGCATCACAGCAAACCCCGGGCTTATAAAAATAATGCTCATTGCCAGGTCAGTCTCTGCAGATGAATGTTCAAAAAATCTTAGAATAATCGAAAAGAATATAAAAAAAGTAATCGGGGAACATATTTACTGGAGAGGAGACGGCGCCATAGGTGATAGCATAAAGGCAGCAATAAAAAAGTCTAAAAAAAATATTACTATAAGCACGGCTGAATCAATTACCGGCGGCCTTATATCAAGCCTTATTACTGACACCCCCGGCAGCTCGCAGTATTTCCTGGGCTCACTTGTTTCTTACAGCAGTTTTGCAAAGCAGGATATACTGGGTGTTGAC
>MWAX01000012.1 GCA_002068775.1 Actinobacteria bacterium ADurb.Bin346
GTTTGGCGATATAATAACAGACCTGGGCGCAATGGTGCAGGGAGGCATGGGAATAGCTGCCGGCGGGAATATAAACCCGAATGGTACGTCCATGTTTGAACCTATAGGAGGTTCTGCGCCAAAATACACTGGCCTTAATGTGATAAATCCGCTCGCTGCTATTGAAGCGGGCAGGATGATGCTCAAACATCTTGGTGAAGCTGATGCTGCAAAATCAATTGAAAAAGCAGTTGCTTTTGCCTGCACAAAAATAAAGAGCCTCAGTGCAGGTAGGATGGGTTACAGCACAACAGAGGTGGGAGATCTTGTAGTTTCAAATCTTTAAGCGGTTTCCAGGTGCATTAAACCATAGACGATGCTGTCTTCAAGCGCCTGCCAGCTGGCTTCGATTATGTTTTTTGACACGCCTATAGTGCCCCAGCTCCTGGTGCCGTCTGTGGATTCTATAAGCACTCTTACCACTGCACCGGTGCCCTGTTTTTCATCAAGTACTCTCACTTTAAAATCCGAAAGCTTAATTTTTTCAAGGTCCGGATAAAAATTAGTGAGGGCTTTTCGCAAAGCGCTGTCAAGCGCATGGACAGGGCCGTCACCTTCAGCAGTCTCTATAATCCTGTTATCATCAACTAGTATTTTTACAGTTGCTTCAGAAACCATTATTGCATCGGTCCTTTTTTCATTTAAAACCCTGAAACTTTCAAGTGTGAAGAATTTTTTCTTTACTCCTGCAACATCTTTTACTATAAGCTCAAAGCTTCCATCTGCGGCTTCAAACTGATATCCCTTATGCTCCAGATTTTGCACCATGTTCAATATCCTGTTTACGCTGTCGCTGTCCTTTTCCAGGTCCACACCGAATTCTTTCGCCTTTACAATTATGGATTTTTTGCCTGAAAGCTCCGATACAAGTATTTCTCTTGTATTTCCGACAAGCTCAGGTTTGATATGTTCAAAAGCTTCGGGAGCTTTTGTAACGCCATGGACATGCATGCCTGCTTTATGGGCAAATGCGTTTTTTCCTACAAACGGCTGTGCCCCGAAAGGTACCTGATTTGCAGTTTCGCTTATATACCTTGACAGGTTTGTAAGATGCCTGAGATTTCCGTCAGGAAGACACATTCTGTTAAGCTTGATCTCCAGGCTTGGAATGATCTGGCAAAGATCAGCATTACCGCATCTTTCACCATAACCATTTATTGTTCCCTGCACCATATTGACCTGGCTGAAATGCTCTATAGCTATAACAGTGTTTGCCACAGCGCATCCGGTGTCATTATGGCAATGGAGGCCTAAAGGGATATCAACTTGCATGACGATGTCCTTTAAAATCTCAAGTATTTCTCCAGGGAGACAGCCCCCGTTTGTGTCGCACAAGACAATGAAATCCGCTTTTGCATCTTCTGCAGCTTTAAGAGTTTTTACAGCATAATCCCTGTCAAGCTTATAGCCGTCAAAAAAGTGCTCGGCATCATAAATTACTTCAGGGCTGTTTGCTTTAAGATACTGCACGGAATCAAATATCATCTCAAGGTTGTTTTCAAGTGTGGTCTCAAGAACCTTTTCCACATGCAGAGTTGAAGACTTTCCAAAAATACACATCGTATCAGCTCCGGAATCAAGAAGGACTCTTAAGTTTGCGTCATTTCCGGCTGACGTGTCTTTATATTTTGTCCTTCCGAAAGCTACTATTTTTGAATTCCTGTATTTTCTTTTTTTAAGCTCACTGAACAATTCTTCATCTTTGGGATTTGATGCAGGAAAACCGACTTCTATATAATCAATGCCAATATCATCAAATCTTTCAACTATCCGGAGCTTATCCCTTACAGAGAAGGAGATATCGGCGCTCTGAGCACCGTCCCGAAGAGTGGTATCAAAAACATAAATTTTCTGCTTCTTTTTTTCTGCCATAAAACAACCCTCACATTATGATTTATTTAATTATGCTTTATTTAAAATTGATCCAGTGTATTGATAATAATATCCCCTGCCTGGATTGTGCCCACAAGCTTGCTGTCTGCTTCTTTATCATTGTAAATATCCATTGTCCTGTAGCCTTTTTCAAGGAATAAATTTACTGCATCCTCGATTGCAAGGGCTGCAGTTATATTTTTAAAAGAATACTTAAACATCATTGCAAGCGAAAGAATGGCTGCAAGCGGGTTTGCAACACCCCTGCCTGCAATATCCGGCGCACTTCCATGTATGGGCTCATACATTCCAAGGCTATCCTGGCGAAGTGATGCCGAAGGCATAAGGCCTATGGACCCGGATATCATCGCAGCCTCATCACTGAGTATATCGCCGAACATATTTGATGTAACCAGCACATCAAACTGACGCGGATTTCTGACAAGCTGCATTGCAGCATTATCAACATACATATGTGAAAGCTCCACATCTTTATAGTCTTCATGCACTTCAGTGACTACCTCCCGCCATAATCTGGAACTTTCCACCACATTTGCTTTTTCAACTGAGGTCACTTTGCCTCTTCTTGTTTTTGCCATTTCAAATGCAAGTCTGGCTATTCTTTCTATTTCATAGTCCCGATATATCATTGTATCATAGGCTGTGACTGAACCATTTTCAATTAATCTTTCTTTCTTTCCGAAATAAACATCGCCGGTAAGCTCCCTTAAAAACAATATATCAACTCCCTTTATTATTTCTTCCTTTAATGCTGAAGCAGAAAGGAGTTTGTCATAAACTTTCACAGGACGAAGGTTTGCAAACAACCCGAGCTCTTTTCTCAGCTTTAGCAATGCGTCTTCCGGCCTGAGACTGTCAGGACTGGTGCTTTCCCATTTGGGTCCCCCGACAGCTCCGAGCATTACTGCTTTTGCAGATTTGCACTTCTTTAAAACATCATCCGTAACTGGCATTCCGGTCTTATCTATTGATGAACCCCCTATGCTTTCAATTTCATAGGCAATTGCAAGCTTGAATTTTTCTGATATCTTGTCCAGCACCCTGACTGTTTCTTTCATAATCTCAGGGCCTATGCCGTCGCCCGGCAGAAC
>MWAX01000013.1 GCA_002068775.1 Actinobacteria bacterium ADurb.Bin346
GCTTATTGATTCAGGATATCGAGGAGAAATATGTATAATAATGATAAATCTGGACAGAGAAAATGATTTTGTAATAAATAAATATGATAAGATATGCCAGATAGTTTTTAAAAAAATAGAAGAAGCAGAATTAATAAGCGCTGAAGAGCTGGATGAATCTGAAAGAGGCACTGGAGGATTTGGCAGTACAGGAAAATAGCATATTTTTATATAAACTAACCTTTAATTTGTCTTAATATAAACCTTCAAATTAGCATTAACAAGTTATAATTTAATTTATATTTAATTGCAATATAACTTCCGATAATATATATTATGTAAACTTTTAATTTTGTCAGTATGATATCATTTAATTTAACAGTTGATTTAATATAGAAATATTTGGTATTGCTTATTTCCCCGCTCCGATGCCGTAACAATAAAAAGAATATTTATTTATTTATTTCTTTATTGAAAAGCAGGCTTTGAAAATCCTTTTTATAAAAGAGCTTTATATTGACCTCAGGATAAAGTTCCCTTATTCGTTTTAGTTTCTTATTTTTTTTTGTGACAAGTTTTTGGTTTAATGTCGTAAGCTCTATAAAAAGGTCATAATCCGGAAGAAAGAAATCGGGTGTAAAACTTATTTTGGGGTTCCCTTCCCTATCCCATTCAACCGGGAAAGTCTTTGGCTCGTAATCCCAGTCAATATCATAAAAGTCAAGTATTTTTGCAAATTCGCGCTCACTTTCATGCGCAAAATTGGTATCTTTATATCTGAATTTCGGTTCAACATCTGATTTCTTCATTTTTAAAATTTCCCTGTATTAAAATCCTCTGGCTCTACATGTTCAAGGAAGTCTTTAAATTTTTCCACTTCTTCATCAATTGACTGGATCTTTATCCCTGCATGGCGCAGCACTGTTTCGGAAGAATATATCCTGCACTTCTCCCTTACGGCTATAGCTATTGCATCAGAAGGCCTTGCATCTATACTTATCGATTTATTTCGGGAAAATCTTAAATTCAAGTTAGCATAAAAAGTATTTTCTCTAATATCATAAACTTCAATAGTGTCAATCTTTACATTAAGATCACGCAGGATGTTGATTATAAGGTCATGAGTCATCGGTCTCGGAGTCTTTATATTTGAGAGTTCAAGTGCAATAGCTGATGCTTCGAATGCACCTACCCATATCGGGAGATACCTGTCCCCTGACTTTTCCTTTAAAAGAATTATAGGTCTTTGTGACGGAAGTTCTATCCTTACTCCCTCAAGCGACATCTCTATGAGGTTATTTTTACTGTTCAATTTAAACTACTCTGATGCAATTACTATTGTCCAAATTATATCATTTTTTATGTTTTATTTCTTTCAATAAAAGCATTTATTCCGGAATTAAGTTAAACAGATTTTTAATAAATTTTTGGATTGGTTTTTTATCTGGTTTATTTTATTTTGCCATTTCAATATCTTTTTTTACAGTGGCAAAATTAAGGCGGTATATTGCATCAAGATTCCTGAATTTTTGCTTATAGTCAAGACCGTAGCCAACAACGTACTCTTCACCAATAGTAAAACAGGAGTATTTTATATTTATTCCTGCTATCCTTCTGGTATTTCTGTCAAGAAGAGTGCATATCTCTATGGAGTTTGGGTATCGTGACTTAAGGTTTCTTAAAAGGTAGCTTACGGTCAGCCCTGTATCAATTATATCCTCTACTATTATAATGTCTTTGCCTTCTACGGATTCCTCAAGGTCTTTTGTCAATTTTACTACACCTGAAGAATCATGCGCTGTGCTCTGGTAGGTTGAAATCCCAATAAAGTCTATGGAAAGTTCAAGATCTATGTTTCTTGCAAGGTCAGTTAAGAAAAACACTCCTCCGCGCAATACGCTGACTAAAATGGGATCTTTTCCAGAGTAATCCTTCGTTATTTCTTTTCCGATCTCGGCAATCCTTTCCTGGATAACAGAAACTGGAAATAATATTTTACCTATAACCGGATTTCCGGTTAAATTCTGAAGATTCACATTTACAGAATTTTCCATTTTAAAATGGATTAATAATCCAGCTGCTCTATGCCAGCAATAATTGAGACCCAGGTCTGACCCCTGTTGATAAGGACTGTCTTTCCGTCTTTGTCCTTAAACTGAAACGGGTCAAGTGCATTAAGCCTGCTCCAGGTGCCTTCAATGACTTTCCCATCCACAAAGAAATAACCGGCCCCACTCTGGGTTGTCCTGACAAGCATGTGTCCTGCTTCATCACCTGAGTTCTTTATATCAGTTATTAAAACCAGGACATTGTTAACAGATATCTGTTCTCCTGTTTCCCTGTCAGTATTTGGATTTCCTGCAATGTATCTGTCATAAGTATTTGATGCGCTGTCATATTTAAATTCAGCTTTAAAAGTAGACTGTGAAAAATTCAAGGTTATATCCTTGATATCTCCCCTCTCGTTTTCAGGAGCATCTTCCTTAAAGTGGAACGGGGACTTTCCCCCGTCAAGCGAGTATCCCTGATTCTTTGCAATCTCAAGCATTCTCGGTATTCTGATATATGCATTGTGCGGCGCTTTTCTTGTAGCGTCTCTTATGGCGTCTGCCCCTTCACCGCTTCCGGGATCAATAAAGTTTGCAGAAACAGAAGATGCGCCTGTATCATCTCCTAAAGGTGATAAATAATCAATGCCCAGTCTTTCAATGATAATATAAAAATATGGAGCAGTGCCCCAGAAAACATAAATCGGGTCAAAACCGGCAGCTATTTCTGCATAATATGGTCTTGTGCTTCTGACTGGTCCGACAAGGTCTGGATGTTTTGATGAATAGAAGGCAACAAACCTTGTGACTCCGCCTTCATCTACTACTTCAAATACGGTGTCTGCGCTGGTAAGGCCGGATTGTGGCCTGGCAGCAGGCTGGTTTTCTATCATTACAGCAACAGGCCTTCCATTTAAAACTGTATCAGATATCTCAAATCCGGTAAGGATATTTATATTTCCTTTAATTTCCTCAGGATTAAATGCTTCTGCCGTCGACTCAGTGACAATTGCAGCAGTATCTTCTGCTGTTTCACCGGCTGTCTCACTGATCTCATCTTCGCCTC
>MWAX01000014.1 GCA_002068775.1 Actinobacteria bacterium ADurb.Bin346
ATAAAATAAAAGATAATAAAGTACGAAAATATCAATATATTAAAAATTTAAATAAAATGAAGACTTGAAGAAAGAAATTAGATAACGGGAGGATCATTGAAAAGCGAAGATATAAAAAAGGGCATAAACAGGTTGCCGCACAGGTCATTGTTTAAAGCTCTCGGCATAACTGATACGGAGTTAAAGAGGCCGCTGATAGGAATAGTGAACTCAGCAAATACTTTAATACCTGGACACATGTATCTTGATATTATAGTCGATTCTGTTAAAACAGGTGTCCTTATGACAGGAGGAACACCGCAGATTTTTTCAACTATTGGCATATGCGACGGCATTGCAATGAACCATCCCGGCATGAAATATTCGCTTGCAAGCAGGGAGCTTATAGCTGACAGCATTGAATCTGTTTGCATGGCTCACAGTTTTGACGGACTGGTGCTGGTGCCAAACTGCGACAAGATAATACCCGGGATGATTATGGCGGCTCTGCGCCTCAACATTCCGTCAATACTGATAAGCGGCGGACCAATGCTTCCGGGAAGATTTAAAGACAGGCGTGTTGATTTGAGCACATGTTTTGAAGCTGTCGGAAGTTATAAAACAGGTAAATACAGTGATGAGGATATCGCCCTTCTTGAAGATGAAGCATGTCCGACTTGCGGGAGCTGCGCAGGAATGTTTACTGCTAATTCAATGAACTGCCTTTCTGAAGCAATCGGACTTGCACTGACTGGCAATGGAACAATACCGGCAGTGTTTTCAAAAAGGCAGAGGCTTGCAAAAGCAGCAGGGATAAAAATACTTGACCTTGTAAATAAAGATATAAAACCCAGGGATATTGTCAATATAGATTCAATAAAAAATGCGCTCAGGGTGGATATGGCTGTTGGCTGCTCAACGAATACAATACTTCACCTTACTGCAATAGCAAAAGAAGCAAAAGTCGATTTTTCACTGGAACTTGTAAACACTATCAGTAAGTCCACACCAAATATTTGCAGGATAAGCCCCGCCGGCAGCGATTATGTGGAAGATCTGTATTATGCAGGCGGGATTCAGGCAGTTATGAATGAGCTATATAAAAATGGTCTCCTGAATGGTGAGCTTATGACTGTTTCAGGGGAAAAAGTCTCTGAAAACATTTCAGGGTGTGTAATAAACAATGAAGACATTATCAGGCCTCTTTCAAATCCGTATACTGAGGATGGAGGGCTTGCGGTACTGTGGGGCAATATTGCGCCTGAGGGCTGTGTTGTCAAGAAATCTGCTGTCGACCCTTCAATGTTAAAACACAGCGGAAAAGCCCGGGTGTTCAACTCAGAGGAAGAAGCGGTTGCTGTCATAATGGGCGATTCTGTAAAAAGCGGTGATGTAATTGTGATCAGGTATGAGGGACCAAAGGGCGGACCCGGCATGAGGGAAATGCTGACTCCGACATCTGCAATTGCAGGTGCAGGCCTTGATAAAGAAGTAGCTTTAATAACTGATGGAAGATTTTCAGGTGCCACAAGAGGGGCTTCAATAGGACATGTGTCTCCGGAAGCGCAGGAAGGGGGTCCGATTGCTTTCGTTCAGGAGGGCGACACCATTGAGATAGACATTAATAATAATAGCGTAAACCTTGCAGTTGACAGCAGTGTGCTAAAAGAGAGAAAGAAGAAATGGGTAGAGCCGCCGCTTAAAGTGAAGGAGGGTTATTTATCCAGGTATGCAAGGATGGTGTCATCTGCGTCACGCGGCGCAGTACTTGAATAGGTGTACAAAATGCAGGGCGAGTGCTTAATAGCTGATACTGATTGTAATGATTATAAAAATGTATTAATAAATTTAAAGGATATTTTATGATATTAAAAAACCTGATGTTATCAAGTTGATACAAATCAAATTGATACAAATCAAGTTTGGGGAGGGTAGATTATTATGGGTAAAATAACAGGCGCACAAATGCTTATAAAGTGTCTGAAGGAGGAAGGAGTAGAAGTGATTTTCGGATTCCCCGGCGGAGTAGTAATACCCATATATGATGCAATTTTTGACAGTGATATAAGGCATATACTTGTGAGGCATGAGCAGGGCGCAGCGCATGCAGCTGACGGTTATGCAAGAGCCACCGGTAAGGTCGGCGTATGTCTTGCCACTTCAGGCCCCGGAGCAACAAATCTCATTACCGGGATTGCGAGTGCCTACATGGACTCAATCCCGATGGTTGCTATAACCGGACAGGTTGCAACACATGTAATAGGCACTGATGCTTTCCAGGAAGCTGATATAACGGGGATAACTGCGCCAGTTACAAAACATAATTATCTTATCAAAGACTTGAAAGACCTCCCTCTGGTGGTAAAAGAAGCTTTTTATATTGCTTCAACAGGAAGACCCGGGCCAGTTCTGATAGATATCCCTGTGGATATATCAAAAGGGCTAATAGAGGAAAATACAAAAGTTGAATTAAAGCTTGAGGGATATAAACCCACATATAAGGGCAATCCGAAGCAGATAATCCATGCTGCAAAAAAGATATATGAAAGCAGAAAACCGGTCATTTTTGCAGGTGGTGGAATCATGTCTTCAGGTGCATCAGAAATACTTACAAATTTTGCAAGATATGCAAAGATACCGGTTATTAATTCACTCCTCGGCAAAGGAACATTTCCGGATACAGATGAGCTGTCGCTTGGCATGGCAGGGATGCACGGGACCAAATATGCAAACCTTGTATTTACAATGACGGACCTGGTAATTGCAGCAGGAGTCAGATTTGACGACAGGATTACAGGCAAGCTTTCAGAATTTGCCAAAAATGCAGAAATAATTCACATAGACATTGATCCTGCTGAAATAGGGAAGAATGTAAGAGCTGATATACCGGTTGTAGGAGATGCAAAAAGTGTTCTGACGGATCTTATGGAAAAATACAGAGAATTTGTTGATAAAATGGGTGCTCCTAACAGAAAAGAGTGGCTGGAGAAAGTTGTAACTTTAAAAGAGCAGTTTCCTCTTAAGTACAGAAAAGATTCAAGCGCATTAAGCCCCGGATTCATTATCGAAAAAATTTATGAGATGACTGATGGTGATGCAATAATCTGTACAGAAGTCGGCCAGAACCAGATGTGGGCTGCACAATTTTATAAATTCAATAAGCCAAGGACTTTTATTTCATCAGGGGGCCTTGGCGCAATGGGGTTCGGATTACCGGCGGCTATAGGAGCAAAAGTCGGAAGGCCTGATAAAACAGTGATTGATATAGCCGGCGACGGAAGTGTCCAGATGG
>MWAX01000015.1 GCA_002068775.1 Actinobacteria bacterium ADurb.Bin346
CTCAGTCCTTATTTTATGCGCATTTCTTATGCCGCTGTTTTTATTTATGGCAGGGGCAGCTGTTGATGCCGGGAGGGCTTTTGTCTGCAAGGCGGAAATAAGCAAGGCATGCAGCATTGCTGCAGAAGAAGCATCAAAAGAGTTCAGCATTGATTTTGCGCAGCAGCACGGAACGGTGAGTCTGGACGTAAAAGCCTTTAATGAGGCTGCATACAGGTATTTTTACAGCAATATACTGCCAAAAGAAAATTATAGCATTGAATCTTTTGAAGTGAACATAGTCGACTCTGCATCCAATCCCAGATATGTGGTGATAAGATGCCGAAGCCGCCTGAACTGCTTTTTTCTTAAGGCTGCCGGCATAAATTCAATATATGTAAATTCTGCCGCAACAGGAAGACTAAGAAGGATTAAATAAATTGCAGGGCTATTGCCCTACGGTAAACTCAAGGGTTTTATAGACTTCACCGTTGAACTTTAATTCCGCAGAATATTTTCCTATAGGAAACTCGCTTGCAATCTTAATATTGAAGCTGTGATATCCCGAGCCATCTAAAGATGGAGTGAAGCTCTGTGCGCTCAGCTCTTTTTTTGTGTCAAGATATGTCCAGATGACAGAAAGATGATCTGAAATTGTAAAATTTTTGAACTGCACCGAGATATAAATAGAGTTTGTCCCGGCAGGAAAACTGTCAGTTATGTCAATCGGGGCATGGTTTGAGTCTACATTTTTACATGTCACAACGCTGATCACTTCAGGCTCCCCTTTTACAAGCGCTTCTTTTACCTGGTCAAGCTTTATTTCACTGACCGCGCAGGAAACAATAAAAACAAGCGATAATAATACCAGCATAGACACGAAAAATATCGAAAGATTTCTTTTAACCATTTTTTATTTCCCCTTGCAAAGGCTGATTATTTCATTTTTTTTAAACCGCATTGCCCGCAATTATTTTTTGGAGCCCCACCGGAACATGGCAAGCAATTTAAATTATATTATTATATATTAAATTTTTACCGGAGATTTTTCAAATCAGAAATGATATTTTTAGATGCTGACATGTTTTTAAGAAATGAAAAACACTGCTTCCATGCCCGTTTTCAGTATAAAAAAACTCTTAAAACAGCTTAAATCAACAGCTTAAATTATGTGATAAAAAAATATATTATTTATACGGTTTATTATATTCTGTCAAAACATTAAAATATGATATTAACTGTATACTATTTAACTGTATAAGGTATCTTGTTAATTATTTAAAAAAATTTATTATCTTATTATCTAAGGATAAAAACATGAAAGAATATCTTTTCCCGGATATCGTTGAAGTAATTGTCGAAGTGCCAAAGGGGTGCAGGAACAAATACGAATTTGACCATAAAACCGGCCGCATCAAGCTTGACAGGGTGCTTTTCAGCTCAGTGCATTATCCTGCTGATTATGGTTATATAACAGGGACGCTTGCTGAAGACGGGGATGAGGTTGATGTGCTTGTGATGATTGAAGAGCCCACATTTTCAGGATGCTTCATAGAGGCAAGACCAATAGGAATGCTGAAGATGAAGGATGAAAAAGGGATTGACAATAAAATACTTGCAGTTCCCGCAACTGATCCTGTCTGGAACTATGTCAATGACCTTCATGAAATACCGCCGCACATGCTGACTGAAATCGAGAATTTTTTTCAGACATACAAGAAGCTTGAGGCTAAATCAGTAATATCAGACGGCTGGAAATCGGCAACTTTTGCAAAAGACTATTTAATTGACAGGAAAAAATCCTGAAAGACAGAGAAGATATATAAAAACACAGCGCTTATGGAAGTAAACCCGGAAAAAAGAGAAAAGCTGAAAAATTTTTATTTCAGCATAAAGGATTGCAGAAAGTGCAGCCTTGGAAATACAAGGATGAATTTTGTTTTTGGGGGCGGCAACTCAAATGCTGCTATTGTGTTTATAGGTGAGGCTCCAGGAAAAAATGAAGACCTCCAGGGCAAACCGTTTGTAGGACAGGCAGGGAAGATTCTTGATAGCCTGCTTGAATCAATTGGGTTTGTGCGCAGTGATGTTTTTATTGCGAATGTATTAAAATGCAGGCCTCCCCAGAATAGAGATCCTGAAATCTCAGAAATAAATCTATGCAAGGGCTACCTTTTTAAGCAGCTTGAAATAATCGATCCGGCGATTATATGCACTATGGGCCGCTATTCTACCAGGCTTGTCCTAGAGACTGACCAGGGTATAAATACTTTGCGGGGAAAAGTGTTCAGGATAGGAAGCAGGATAATAATACCGATCAATCATCCTGCAGCGGCTCTTTATACGCCTTCAAGGCTGCAGCTTTTAAAAGATGATTTTATAAGAATAAAAACAGTTTTTGATAAGATATCGCAAAGAGGCTTACAGGCGAGCGGCAAAGAAATTAGCATTGACATTATTCCTGCAGAAAATATTTCCGGACAAGCCTTAAAATCTGTTGACCTGCAGACTGCGCAAGACAGCGGGAAAATAAGCGCCGGCAATGAAAAAAAAGAGCAGGAAAACGGCAGGCCAGCCGGAGCGGAGGCAGACAAAAAAGTCCCTGCTGATTTAAAAAACGTGCAGGGAGGCAGCCGGCAGCTCGGCCTGTTTTAAGTGCTCAGGGTTGTTTTAGATGATAATAGAGTTTATATCAAAAAATCCGGAAATGACAAAAAAAACAGGGACGCTGTTTTCAAAAATGCTGGGCAGATTTGAAGTAGCGCTGCTTTCGGGCGAGCTTGGAGCCGGAAAGACGACATTTATTGCAGGGGCGGCATCCGGTCTGGGAATAAAGGAAAATATTTCAAGCCCCAGTTTTGCAATTTTTAATGTATACACAACAAGAAACAAAAGGAAATTTATCCATGCGGACCTGTACAGGCTTGACAGTATAGATGAAATAATAAATACGGGCATTGAAGATTACTTTTATGATAATAAAAGCATAGTATTTATTGAATGGGGAACAAAGCTTATGCTGTGGGATTATTTTAAAATGGACAGTGTCGAAATAGAGTTCAGTTATCTTAATGACACAAAAAGGATGATAATTTTTAAAAGCAGCAGCAGGCGCTGGGATAAAAAACTGGAAAAATTTAAGGCAGTGTTAAAAAAATGCAGATACTTGGAATAGAAAGCAGCACAAAATACTTAAGCGTTTCACTCAGCAGGGCGGAAGATCAGATAAGCTCAATGCTTTTAAAGAGCAGCCGGGGCTTCATGTCAAATATTATTTCAGTGATTGATAAAGTGCTTAAAAAAGGTCATTGTGAGCTGAGCGGGGTCGACTTCTTTGCAGTAAATACAGGTCCTGGCGACTTTACGGGTACAAGG
>MWAX01000016.1 GCA_002068775.1 Actinobacteria bacterium ADurb.Bin346
AAAATCTATATGAAAGCATATTCGTATTATTGACTAAATATTTTTTTTTTTAATAATATATGCACTGCTAAGTTTTCAGTTTCCCCCTGAAAGGGCCCATAGCTCAGCTGGTTAGAGCAGCGCACTCATAATGCGGAGGTCCCTGGTTCGAATCCAGGTGGGCCCACCATAGTACTTTTTAGCTCTTTGCCCACTTTTATTATCGCAGTTATTAAAGCAGGTTTTAGAAAAAATATATACTCTTTAGCACTTTAAGATATATGTGACAAATATATGTTTTAATTTAATTAATTCCTATAATGATGGGGGTCAAATAATAATGATATTCATATAATGATAATATAATGATATTAATATCATGATTTAAGAAAGGAGGCGTTCTTTATGAAAAGTCCTGTACAGGATTTAAAAGATGAGCATTCAGGAATTCTTTTGATGCTTGATATTATGAAGAAAGTTATCAATGGATTAAAAAACAGGCAGGGAATAAAAATAGAGCATTTGGAAAAAATAACTGAATTTCTGATTAATTTTGCAGACAAATGCCATCACACAAAAGAGGAAGAAATTTTATTTCCGGAAGTCATCAAGGAAAAATCAAACACAGCTCTCGTCAATGAGCTATTAGGCGAGCATAAAAGCGGGCGTGATTTAATTTCCGGAATATCACAGTCATTAAAAAATTATGAACCTGGAAAACCCGATGCTTACCATATAGCCTCAAATATGGAATTATACATCTCATTATTGACTGAGCACATTAAAAAAGAAAACCAGTCGCTTTTCCCTGTTGTGGAAAAACAGATTCCTGAAAATGTCCAGATGCTGATTCAGCAGAGGTTTGACACTCTTGAACGTGAAGTAATCGGTGAGGGTAAACACGAGGAATATCACAGTTGGCTTAAGGATCTGAAAGAAATATATAAATGACAGCATATAGGAAATATATAAATTAGCATATAGGACAATTGGGCTTTTCTTTAATTGCAATGTTTAATTAAAAATTGAAGAGCTATCTTACCTTCGGTCTAAAAAGATCCTGAACAGTCGTTTCTTTCCTGAACTGAAAATTTTTTCCCAGCGTCAGATTGCTGTTTATCTGTCTTGGAATCATGATTAAAATAAGAATAATAATAGAGAAAAGAAAGATAAATGAATTTTTATATAACCACAGAAATACTCCGGTAAACACTATTCCCAGGGACACAGCCCATATCATATTGCGCGCGATAAAGATTCCCGCTAAAAAACCGGCTCCCGCCACAGGAAGGGAAAACCAGCTTGCAGCTTCTATAAACCCGATCCAGGCAGCAAGCCCCTTACCGCCATTCCACTTAAGAAATGGGCTGTAGCTATGGCCTGAAATTGCAGCACAGGCTGAAATAACTGCAATAAGCTCATTGTGATTTATATTTAAAAACCCAGTATTTCCACTATAGGTGAATTTAAGTGCAAGGTAGTATGGAAAAAATCCTTTAGCCATGTCAAGCAGCAAACCAGTAATACCCCATATTTTTGACACATTAAAAATCAGGTTCCATCCGCCCGGATTTTTATCACCAATTTCCTTAAGATTCTTTCTGCCTGCAATTTTTCCCAGTATGAAGCAAAATGGAATTGCTCCAACAAAAAAACTGCCAATAATAAAGCATAAATCTCTGCCAATATCTGTCAGGTGCATAATAAAACACCTCTTCTTTTAATCTCTTCTATTAAGCATTAGCTTTATTGCTTTTATATTTTTATACTCCTGTGCTGCAAGCCTTCCTTTCACTGTCGTCCGCTTCTTTTCCTCCTTCGCATTCAGCAATTGAAGGCTTGTTTTTAGGCTGCGTGAGCAGTGAGACAATTATTAAAACCAGAAAGCTTAACGGCACTGAAAATATCGCCGGGTTATTTATCTGTATGGGGGCTGTTACTGACGGGATATTGTAAACTTCATTGAATGTTTTTTGTGAAAGCAGTATCAATGTAAGCGCAGATATGAGCCCAACAGATATTGATGCAATCACACCTTTTGCTGTGGTCTTTTTCCAGAAAAGTATCATAAGAATAGCCGGAAGGTTTGCGCTTGCCGCAACCGAAAATGCCCATCCCACAAGATATGATACATTCATGTTCTTAAATACCATTCCCAGCACCATCGCAATAACTCCGACGCCTGCAGCAGCGATTTTTCCTGCTACTACTTTTTTCTTATCAGCCATCTTTTTGCCCATGTACCTGTCCATAATATCATGAGCAACAGCGCCGGATGAAGCGCATATAAGACCGCTGACTGTTCCAAGGACTGTAGCAAAAGCAATTGCTGAAATTATTGCAAAAAGAATAATGCCGAATGAGCGGGCAAGAAGCGGCGCGCTCATATTATCATTTGTAAGGTCTATTACGCCACTTGTCATGGCGCCCAGCCCCATGTAAAGAGTCAGGATATAGAACAATCCTATCCCTGCTATTGCAACAATAGTGGATTTGCGTGCCGCAATAGGGCTTGGCACCGTATAGTACCTTATAAGGACATGCGGCAGAGCTGCTGTTCCAAAGAATAATGCAATCATAAGAGATATGAAGTCCAGCCTGTCGGAAACCCTTGCGCCCTTTGACGCATCAAGCTTGTAAATCCTTCCGGGGCGCAGTATCTCGGAACCTTTTGTGGGGTTCTGGTAATAAACTGTAATAGTCCTGTCATTATCATTAATAACCTGTTTGCTCCATAAAAGGACATTGCTCTTTTTAATAATGCCAAAGAAGTCTAAGGGGTCAAGAGTTCCTGTTTTTGCAGGTGACTTGCCTTCTATGTCAAGAAGGTTGCCGACCTGATAGAACTTTGCTTCATCCAGTGTGCCGCCATTATATAACTTATGCCCATTGGAAAGGGTTATGACATTTAAAGTCTCTTCAAGAACGTTTTTATCAGTATTAAGTTTCCAGAAAGTGTTAACATCGTCTTTTTTTGCAAGCTCCACAAAAAGCATTGTCTTATCCTGGCTTTTGATTTCCCATTTTTCAATGAGGCTGTAACTGCTGTCGCTAATATTCAAATTTTCACCACTTACGCTGACAGGTATTGTTTTGAATTGATGATAAGGGATATTTCCACCCTGATCCGGCGCAGTCGAAAAACCTCTTGAAAAAAGCGTTATAACAAGTGCAAAGGAAAATCCCAGCAGCAGCGCACCTTTAATGAACTGCACATATGTCGTGGAAGCCATTCCTGCTGTTGCGACAATTATTATGACCACGGTGCCGACTATGATTACACCAACCCAGTGGGGGAGGCCAAGCAGGGGGGTTATAAGAGTGCCGGCCCCGACCATCTGTGGTATGAGGTAAAAAAGCGAAACTATAAGCGTGCTTATGGCGGCAATC
>MWAX01000017.1 GCA_002068775.1 Actinobacteria bacterium ADurb.Bin346
ATAGCATCAACTCCAATATCTTCATTTATATGATTTTCAATTCTATTGACAATTTTTTCAATCAGTTCATAGCTTGCGCTTTTATTCAGCGCTTTTTCAATATCATTTTTAAGATTCGATTCAAAGCTATGCTCTTCGGCATACAATTTTAAACTTAAAAGTTTTACAATTAGACAGATGGGATCAATAAGCTGTCTGGTAAAAGTAAATTTAGCAGGGAACCAGTCGTATTCCTTGAAACACCTGATTTTGCCTCCTTTTACCAGGATGGCTTTTATATCAGTTCCGCCAATATCCATACCAATGACAGCTTTCTTATTTAACCTATCCTGAATCTTATTAATAACGCCGGCGCTGGATAAATTATCCATTTTTTTAGCATACATTTCCGGCATCTCTTTTATATCTTCGATCCATAGATTAAAAGATTCTTCTCCAGGGTAAAGAGCTTCGAGCATTCTGTCCAGAACATTGATGCACTTTCCATAGCCTTTCCGCTCAGATCTCTTTTTATCAATACAGAATACTTCAACACAACTGGATGCAATATCAGATATTTGTTTTATTGATGAATCAATATAAATTGTCATTGACCTGCCGCCAAGCCCTGACAGAATATTATATATCTCAGCGTAGACATACGACTTTAAAAAATCCATGCTTTCTTTATCGGCAGGGTCTATTAAAGGAACTGCAATTTTAAACAGCCTGTACTCATTTTCCTCCAGGAGCTTTACAACGCAATGGATTGCAGATTTTTTATTATCCGGAAGGTTGCTGAACTTTTCATAAACTTCATTTATGTAAACAGTATTTCCTTCCCTGGCTTCTTTAAGAAAATATTCGATCATTCTATCTCCTCAGGCTCATAATTTTGCTATTATTTCTTTCTCCACCCTGATATTTTTATCTAAAATAATCTTATAGAATTCTTCAAGTTCTTTTTTGTTTAATGGTTTATTTCTTCTTATAATTTCATTATCAATGCCCATGTTCCTGTATTTACTCTCGCAGAAATTGTTAAAATTAATCAACTCAATCGGAATATCGGCATTTACGGAGCTTACAAATCCGGCTATATCGCGTATATTATCTTTTAAAGCTGTGATGCCCGGAACTAAAGGAATCCTTACAAGCATTTTGACTCCTTTTGAAGAAAGATATTCGAAGTTGGATTTTATTAACTTATTGCTCTTTCCTGTATATTTTTCATGCAGTTCCGTGTTCCATATTTTTAAATCAACAATAAATAGGTCTACTATGTCTATGAATCTGTCGACGATTTTTCTTTCAGCGTAAAGACAAGTCTCTATTGCTGTGTGGATTTTATTTTCTTTACATGATTTTAAAATTTCAATTGCAAATTCATACTGATAAAGAGGATCACCGCCGGAAATTGTTATTCCTCCGCCGGAATTCCGGTAGAATTTTTTATCACGCAGCAATATTTCCACAACTTCATCTGAAGATATATTTTCACCATCAAAAACAAGCGCTTCTGTCGGGCAGACAAAGACACAGCTTGCACTATTTTTACATTTATCTCTGTTGATGAGTATGTGAGGTCCGGTTTTTTCCTCATTTATTGAAAGAGCCTTATTTCTGCATGAGCTGACGCATTTATGGCAATGGATGCACTTGCTTTCGAAATACCATAAATTAATTTTATTTATTTTCCCTTCAGGATTCTGGCACCAGAGACAATTTAGGGGGCAGCCCTTTAAAAACACCGTCGAACGAATGCCCGGACCGTCATGAATTGCAAATCTTTCTATTTCAATTATATTTCCTTCCACCTATACATCCCCATAAGTAGTCCTGGCAATGATTTCGTCCTGAAGATCTCCCGCAAGCTCCGTAAAGTAAGCTGAATATCCTGCAACCCTGACAATCAGATTCCTGTAAGCTTCCGGATTTTTTTTGGCTGCAATCAAGTCCTCTCTTTTCAATACATTGAACTGAACATGATTGATCTTTAAATCAACAAAAGTCCTGAGCATAGCAGAAAATCTTTTAATTCCCTGCAAAGTATTGAAAAATTCCGGCTGGAACTTCATATTGAGCAAAGTGCCGTTGCTGCCATTCATTGAATCAATTTTTGAAACAGATTTAAGTAATGCAGTCGGCCCTTTTTTATCTCTTCCATACATGGCTGACACTCCGCCGTCAGCCAGCGGATCTTTTGCTTTCCTCCCGTCTGCAGATGCGCCGACATTTTGTCCCATAGGTACATGCGCTGACACAGTGTAAAGACCGGTATGATATATCCCTCCTCTTGCGTTTTTATATAGCGCAAGTTTTTCAGCAAAATAATCAATCCATTTATTACCGATATTATCTATCCAGTCTATGTCATTTCCATATTTTGGCACTTTATTTATGAGCCACTGCCTCAGCTCTTCCCTGCCCTCATAATCAGTCTGAAGCGCCTTTAAAAGTTCCTGGGCTTCTATACTTTTATCTTCATAAATGCATTTCTTTATTACTCCAAGACAATCTGCAATATTTGCAACCTGGATTGCCTGTATGCCTGAAAGATTATAATGCGCGCCGCCTTCTGTGACATCAATTCCTTTTTCCATACAGTCATCAATAACAGTGGATAAAAAAGGAGAAGGCAAAATCTCTGCATGGAGCTTATCTACAATATCGCAAGCGGAAATCATTCTTTCTATAAAATGATCAAGCTGTTTTTTATATGCATTTTCCAAATCATTGAATGTTTTATAGTCGGTTAAAAAACCAAGTTTTAAACCCATATCTTTTCCAGTTAAAAGACAAGTCCCATTGTTTAATACCAGCTCTAAAGCTTTAACCATATTAAACATTGCAGCATCACTCCAGCCAAGGTTATTTCCATGGGTAGTAAGTTCAACACAGCCAACAATTGCATAGTTTGTTGCGTCTGCTTTGGAAATGCCTTTTTTTTCAAGTGCCGGGATTATGCTGTCATCATTGAATATCTGCGGCATTCCGCTTCCAAGCCCGATCACATAACTGCACTGATCGACAAAACTCTCTGATGATCCCTTAAATAGCCTTGCAGAAAGATTTGGCTGCGGCAGCTTAATATGCTCCTGCGCTTTAAGAAAAAGAAATGAAAGCTCATTTGACGCATCTTTTCCATCAACTGTCTGACCCCCGCAGGCTATATTAAAACCGATTGGAAATCCAGCAAAATACTTCGCACTGCTTGCACTCCTTAAATAAACAATCTGATTGAATTTTAACCACAGTGCTTCAATTATCTCCAATGCTTCTGCAAATGAGAGGCTGCCTTTTTCATAATCAGCTATAAAATATTTATAAAGATACTGATCCGCCCTGCCTGGAGAAAATGAAGAAGCATTTGATTCCATTTGCAGAATTACATAAAGAAACCACATTAACTGGACAGCTTCGCGAAAAGTATCCGGCGGATCTTCAGAGATTTTACTGCATATCCTGTTTATTTCAGATAAGTTATCTTTTTGATATGTGTCCTTAGCTT
>MWAX01000018.1 GCA_002068775.1 Actinobacteria bacterium ADurb.Bin346
ACATAATTACATATCCATTACACCAATACAGCACGACATGACTGATTATAAAAGAATGGATTTTTTTAGAAAAATCCTGAATTATTGATTTATGAAAAAAGAACTCTATATAAAAGATTTAAAATACGGAACAAATATAGAATCTGCTTTTATTGTCTCAAAACTAATCAAGAAGACAAAAAAATCGCGGCACGATGATTCTGTTGATGAAGAATACTGCCAGGTCAGGCTTCAGGACAGCAGCGGTTTAATCGATGGAATAATATGGCCGGAAGCGCTTAAAAAAATGCCGGATTTTAAGGAAGAAGACTGTGTTACTGTAAAAGCATATGTCTCCCAGTTTAAAGGTTTGCCCCAGCTTGTTATAAGTGCACTGGACAAGGTCCCCGATAATGAAATAGATAACACCTTCTTTATAAGGACGGTTCCATCGCCTGAGAAGGAAAAGATGATAATTGAGATTCGTAAAATAGTTTCAAGCATAAAAAACAGTCACCTCAGGCAGCTCCTTGATTCTTTTTTTAATGACAGCAGGATTTTTAATGCCTTCACGAACTCTGCTGCAGCAGTCAGGTACCATCACGCTTATTCAGGTGGTTTGCTGGAGCATTCCCTTACAGTTGCAAAAAACTGTGACATGATTGCCGGCAATTATCCCGAGCTGGACCGTGACCTTGTTGTTGCCGGCGCGCTCCTGCATGATATTGGAAAAATTGAGGAATATAAAACTGGGATTACAATTAAAATTACAGATGAAGGCGGACTTATTGGACATATAGCTATGGGATATGGCATGGTCCTGGACAGGATTAACAGCATTGCAGGATTTGACAGGACAATTGCAAAAAATATTCTTCACATAATTATAAGCCATCATGGATATAAAGAATTCGGCTCTCCAAGAGTTCCGGAGACCCCTGAAGCATTTGTTGTATACCACACAGATCATATGGATGCAGATATTTTCCATGAAAAATTTGAAGTCTCCCGCTATGATGACCAGCTGCAGGAAAACAGCAATGAAGAAAGCGATATCAGCGGGATGCATGTATCTAAAAATAAAAAAAGCACAGCGCAAAGGCATGAAATAGTGCCCAGACAGGAAGAGTTTTCAGGCTTTTAGATTTTTAAGATTGTTTTCACTGTTTTAAGCTTCTCAGAATGCTTACTGCTTTGCCGCAAATCCTTGTTATTGCATCCGGAGCTGTGGATGTCCATGGTGCGTAACTTGTATCCAGCATATAAGCCTGGTCAACTGTAAAACCTGCAGCGATTATCGCGGCAAAAACATCTATCCTTTTTGCAATATGCCCTTTACCAGCCAGCTGGGCACCGAGTATTCTGCGTGTGCTCTTATCGACCACAAGGCTGCAGAGAATGCCGGTAGAGCCCGGAAGGGCTTTCATATGTGACGGGTATGTTTCAATGATTTTTATCGGATTGAACCTGTACTCAAGAGATTTATTAAGGTTTATTCCAGTCCGGGCGATTTCAACTCCAAATATTCTGTCTGTCTTTGTTTCTGCAGAGCCTTCGAAAACAGCATAGCCTCCTGCGGCATTTGCTCCTGCAACCCTCCCTGATTTTATTGCATTTGCTGCTGTCGGGATATATTCATAAGAGCCCGTGACAATGTTTTTTACAAGGCTGCAGTCACCCGCAGCATAAATATTTGAAATCGAAGACTGCTGCATGTTTGAGACTTTTATTGCATTTTTCATCCCTGTATCTATCCTGGCTCTGCTTATAAAATCAGTATTTGCAGCAATGCCTGCAGAAATGATTACGATGTCCGAGTCAATTTCAATGGCATCAGTGTTTGAGCCGGCGCATGGCGCTGCAGTCACTGAAAATACCATCCCTGTAGAACTGCCGGTATTAAATGACTTTACCTTTGAACCGGTAATTATTTTTACGCCTGGAAGATTACTGCCCGGCTGTGAATGCTGCATGCCGTCAAGACTTGCATTTTTGAACAAATAATCTGTTATTTCGTCTTCATAATCATTAAGTATTTTTGAGGCACACTCGATTATTGTGGTCCTTATCCCGAGGCTTGCCATGGATTCAGCAATGAGAAGCCCTGTGGAGCCGCCGCCTATAATGCATGCTGAATCCGGCTTTTTTTCATCAATATATTTTTTAATTCTGACTGCATCTATTATATCCCTGAAATAAAAAACATTGGGAGCTTTTGAGCCTGAGATATCCAGCAGCAGAGGTTTTGCGCCGCTGCAGATAATGAGCCTGTCATATTCAAAAACACTGATCGATTTTTCCTGCCCGTATAAGCTGTTTCCTGCATTATTTGCACCGGAAGTGTCATTAGCTGCATCTTTTAAAGGAAGCACTTCCGCAGTTATTTTTTTTGTAAACGGGTCAATGCTGATTACTTTATGGCCTGTAAGTATTTTAATATTTCTTTTCTCTTCAAAAAATGCGGGAGGATATGTAAAAATAGCAGAAATATCTTTAATTATGCCTGAAACAAAATAAGGCAGCCCGCATGCGCCATATGAAATATACTTACCGCTTTCCAGCACAGTTATTTCAATGCCGGAGTTTTCCCTGCGCGCCTGGCTTGCAGCTGCAAGGCCTGAGGTATTTCCGCCAATGACAAATATTTTTTTATAAATTTGTGTAAGCATTTGTTCCTATTTTACTTGTTTATTACCAAAAATTAAACTGCCGAGAAATGAATACTTCAAATCAATTGCTCCGTAATTGCACATTTCACTGCAGCAGAAACATCTTATGCATTTTTTATAATCAAATATAAGTTTTTCATCTTTTGAGGTAATAGCTTTTTCAGGACAGACTTCTATGCAAGTATTGCACATTGTGCATTTGCCGATATTCTGGAAAGGCGATAGAGAAAGTGTATTCCTGATAAAAGGAAGTACATACGATTTAAGGAAGCGATTTCCGGATATCATGTCCAGCGAAATATTCTTCGGAAGTTTGTAATCCTTTATTATAAATTCCTGGATGCTGCCGCCGATAATTTTAATTTCATCAAGCTTTGCACCGGCAAGCCTCCTTGCCTGTGAGCATTTGATTACGGGCACTGTGTCGCTGTGAAAGCCCATAATTGCAGCCATAACATTATCCAGCGCAATTGCATTTGAGCCTGCAAGGATAAGGCCGACATTTCTTGGTTTTCCGCTTGCCCCCGGTCCATCACCTTCAAGGCCAATGATTCCATCCATTAAGTTTATAGCAGGGACGTTGCTGAGATAGACGTCCAGGAGCATTTCATTGAATTTTTCAACATCTATAAACTTTGTGTGGAGCAGTGTCTTTGTTCTGCCGTGTATTGTCCCGAACATGTTTTTTACTGCACCTGTTATTCTTGTGAGGCTGTGAGTCTTAAATTTGGGAAGATTTATTACAAGGTCTGCATCAAGGACCGGCTTTATTACTTTCAGTTGCTTTAATACGAGAGCATCTTTAAATGATACAGTTTTAAAAGTTGTATCAAGATTTAAAGTCACACCTTCAATTTTTTCAAGCGGAAGAAGACCGCAGGTTTTATAAAGGTTTTTAAGACCTTTTTTTGTGTGCGGTGTCGATACACCCGGGCTATCCGCAATCGTGATAACACAATTGCTGCCTTTTAT
>MWAX01000019.1 GCA_002068775.1 Actinobacteria bacterium ADurb.Bin346
TTACCGCCTGTGTTCATCATCAGAAAGCTGCCTGTTCCGAATGTTGACTTGCTGTCTCCTTCATTAAAACACATTTGCCCAAAAAGTGCTGCCTGCTGGTCCCCAAAAACAGAACATACCGGTATTTTTCTCCTGAATACTGTACCGTTGTCAGTATAGCCAAAAATCCCGTTGCCATAATTGGGGCGCACTTCCGGCAATATACGGTCCGGAACGCTGAATATATCCAGAAGCTCTCTGTCCCACCTGAAATCATTAATATTAAATAATAAGGTTCTGCTGGCATTTGATATGTCTGTAAGATGCTCGCCTGTCAATTTAAAAATGAGCCAGGAATCAAGTGTACCAAAAGCCAGATTTTTATTGTCTTTGAGCAAAGGCTTGTTTGATAAAATCCACTCAAGCTTTGATGCTGAAAAGTAAGGGTCCAGGAGAAGACCGGTTTTTCTGTTTATAGTGTGCGGATCTATTTGTTTGCTTAAGTTCCTACATCTGTCTGATGTCCTGCGGTCCTGCCATACAATAAGCTCTGACAGCGCTTCTTTCGTTTTTCTGTCCCACACCATAGTTGATTCCCTCTGATTACATATGCCTATTGCTATTATCCGGCTTGAATCAATTACCTTTAAGCAAGCCGATATAACATCAAAAGCTGCGCTCAGGATTTCATCCGGGTCCTCATTTACCCATCCGGGCTCAGGGTAAAACTGCTTTATCTGTTTTGAATTTGAAAGGCACGCATTAAACTGCAGGTCAAAAAGAATAAACCTGACCGAAGTGGTGCCGAGATCTATTATTCCAATGTATTCTTTTTTTGAAGCCATATTGATTTGCCGCAGTATATTATATGTAAATACATGTAAAGTTGTATAATGCTATTTTCAGTTATGGATGCTTACTTTGATCCCAAGGGGAAGGGTCTCATAAAACCATTTTGCATCCTCCAGAAGTAGCCTTACGCAGCCGTGGCTGGCAGGAGTGCCCATTTTATTAAGTTCTTCTGCCATCATATTTCCGCTTGCATCATACGGGACGCTGTGAAACAGGTATGGCCCGTAAAATCTTGTCCAGTAAAATGCGCCCTGGGCAAATTTGGGTATCCATGCATAATAGATTTTCTGGTTTGTAGTGTATACACCCTGCGGGGTTGGGGTTTCAGGTTTTCCTCCCGAACATGGCATAGTTTTAATTATTGTCTCTTTATATAATACGCTTACCTGCTGCATTGTCAGATTTACATCCACCAGAAAATTTGCTGAATCAGTGTAATCGACAAATATTTCAGGGGCAAGCTGCTCTCCATTGCTGTTCTCCTGCTGTCCTGCAGGATTATCGACCCAGACAAGTTTAATTTCTGCTGCAGTTGCGCCCTGAGAGTTTGAAGCTTCACACCTCAGGGTGTAAGATTCGTCTTTTATAAGATTTATCTGTGCAATATTTGGCCCCCATGCGTCATTGCTGTCGTCTTTGGAAAAACTCATTGCCGGAAAGGGCTCGCCGGATACATCTGCCATTACCCTGTAGAAACACACCTGGTTTTCCTGTGCATATTCCGGCCCAAGTATTATATGAAGGTTTATAGCTGGCGGAGCAGGTAAAATTTTGAGTTCCTTACCTTCAGAAACATTTGCGGTTTCTGTTTTGCTGCCGGTGTTGCCTGCATCGCTTTCATCAGTCTTTATTAAAACAGTGTCGCTGCTTAAAGGCTCTGTGCTTAAAGATTCTGTGCCGGAAGGCCCATTTGTGTCCGGGCTGCTTTCTGCGTTCTTTGAAACAGTGGAACCGTCTTTTATAATCTGTTCATCCGCAGAAGAGGCCTGCTCGCTTTGTGGCTGCGCCTGCCCTCCGTTTTCATCAGTGACGATTCCCTGCCCGCAACCAGCAAGAAAAAATAATGCAAATAAACACATCAGGGACAGCAGGACAGCTAAGGTGACAGACAGGGTTACAGGTAGGGCTACAACAGACCGGGCTCTAAAATAAACTTTGCCATAAGGCGCTTTACATTGTCTGCTGCGACGATTTACGGCATTGGCTATTCTCTTAAATATTTTGATAAATTTATTCATTCTTCAATAATAACAGAATGTTAATTTTTTTAATAAGCAAACAGATAAAACTTGTAGGATATGATATCATAATTTATATGAAAAATTTAAAGAAAATCAAAACATTAACCTCAAAAATTGAAGCAGAAATAGCAAAAGGTTTTTTGCAAAGCAATGGAATTGATTCTTTTATATTTGCTGATGATGCAGGAGATATGTACCCTGCACAGGATCTTGTATATGGTGTCTCTCTGATGGTTAATAAGTGCGATTTCAGGAAAGCAAAGGAATTGCTTGATGCTCTCGAATTTGAAACTGAAGACGGATAACTTTATTTTTAGCGTGCTGTCTGTTATATTAATCTGTGTTTTTACTGAAGTGTTTTTGATAAATTCATTATTTAATAAAAATTAATTTAATAAAAAGGAAAAAACCATGGCCCTTATAAATCTTAAAGACCTGTTAAAACATGCCCAGGAAAATAAATATGCCGTAGGAGCATTCAATATAACAAACCTTGGTTTTATTGATACAATAATAGATGCAGCGGTGCAGCAGCGTTCACCTGTAATACTGCAGGTTGCCGAAGTGCACCTCAGGTATGTCAATCTTGAGGAAATAGCACCCGTAATAATCAGTGCTGCAAAAAAAGTGGATATCCCTGTCTGTTTTCACCTTGACCACGGGGTCAGCCTCCAGACTGTTGTCCGTGCAATCAGAGCAGGTTTTACTTCTGTAATGATTGACGGGAGTGCACACCCGCTTGAAGAAAATATCACGCTGACAAAAGAAGTTGTTAGGGTGGCAAAGTCGGTTAATGTCAGTGTTGAGGCTGAGATCGGCCATGTCGGAGGCGAGGCAATCGGTGAGGTTGCCCCTACCGCCCATTCTGCCAGTAAAGAAACTTTTACAAAGGTCGATGAAGCTGCAAGATTTGCAGGCGAGACAGGAATTGATGCTCTTGCAATTGCAATTGGAAATGTCCATGGATTTTATAAAGGTGAGCCAAACCTTGATTTTGAACGCCTTGCCCAGATCAGGTCTGCAGTAAACGTCCCGCTGGTTCTTCATGGCGGTTCCGGTATTCATGATGATGATTTCAGGAAAGCAATAAGTCTTGGGGTTTGCAAAATAAATTTTTATACTGAGATGTCTGCTGGAGGCGTTTCAAGAATACGGCAGTATCTCACTGATAAACCGGAGGTTACAAGCCTTCCGGATGTAATCAACAGGGGTTTTGAAGAAGTTAAAAAAATCGTTATGGGCAGGATGGAAGTATTTGGCAGCAAGGACATGTGCACTCCTGATAAGACACTTTGTTTATCGTGCTCAGACAGGACCTGCGGTTTTATAGATCCGAAATTCACGCCCGGCGCAAAGACCATCCTTTACACCGACCTTGTTGATGAAATAACAAAGGTTGTAATCTCCAGCATGAAAGACAACCCTTCAGGTTAAACAATTTTTAATTTTATATCCGGTGCCGACGATTCTTTTATTTGCCAATAAACCTGGATGCCAGCGCCTGCGCAACAAAGGCTGCTGCAAACAGCACGCTTGAAACAATCATCAGCGGATGAAGCTGCCTGAATTTTCCCCTGAAAAGTTTTATAAGAGTATAGCTTATAAAACCAAATCCTATTCCATACGATATATTATAGGTGAAAGGCATTGTTATTATTGTCAGGAATGCCGGAATACCTGTTTCATAATCCTTGAAATCTATTTTTGATATTATGCTCATCATTAAAAATCCGACAACAATGAGCGCA
>MWAX01000020.1 GCA_002068775.1 Actinobacteria bacterium ADurb.Bin346
GGGAGACAGGGTAATAATCCCTAAACCTTTTTGGGTAAGCTACAGCCAGCAGGTAATACTGTCTGAAGGCATACCTGAATTTATAGATTTTAACAGTGATTTAAGCATTGACCAGGATCATTTTTCTGAAATAGCTGATAAGTATGGAAGCAGTAAAGGGGACGGAAGCGCAAAAATCTTTATTTTAAATAGTCCAAGCAATCCCACCGGTGTTGTCTGCAAAAAAGAAACAATCGAAAAAATTGCTGAAATTTGCCTTAAAAACAAAATAGTTATTATTTCTGATGAAGTCTATGAAAAATTCCTTTATGGAAATTCAAAGCATTACAGTATTGCAGCACTTGATAATGAATTAAAAAAAATTACAATAACTGTCAATGCCATGTCCAAAACATATGCAATGACTGGCTGGAGAATAGGTTATTGCGCGGCTGACAGGCAGATAATAAAGCAGATGACAAAAGTCCATGACCAGTCCACTTCTAATCCCTGCACACCTGCGCAGTGGGCCGCAGTAGAAGCGCTAAACGGCAGCCAGGGATCAGTTGAGGTAATGAGAGGGGAATACGAGAAGAGGCGGGATTATATATTTGACAGAATAGCCGGGATAAAGAAAATGGAATGCGTGCTCCCGGAAGGTGCATTTTATGTATTCCCGAAAATAAGCAATTATTTTAATAATGAAATTAGAAATTCCTTTGACTTTGCAGACAGTTTACTTTCAGTGGCAGCTGTAGCAGTTGTTCCCGGAGGCGCATTCGGGGATGAAAATTATATCAGGATAAGCTATGCAACAACATTTGAAAAAATCAAAGAAGGCATGGATAGATTGGAAGATTTCTGCAGTAAAATCAGTAAATAATCAGCTAAAAAAAAGGAAGAGAAAATGAAAAAGAAAAATACCGGAAAACACGAAGACCTTGAATTTTTTAAGGCTTCAGGCGATGAAAAAGATGATTTTACTCATTCAGATCCCTGGAGAGTGCTCAAGATACAGAGTGAATTTGTTGATGGTTTTGACGCCCTGGCAGGCGTAGGGCCGTGCATAGCAATATTCGGCTCAGCAAGAATAAAACCGGATAATAAATATTATAAAGCTGCTGAGAAAACCGCTTCTCTTCTTGTGGAGAAAGGGCTGGGAATCATAACGGGGGGCGGGCCCGGCATAATGGAAGCAGCCAACAAAGGAGCATTTGAATCAGGCGGCCTTTCAATTGGTTGTAAAATCGATCTGCCGTTTGAGCAGGCAACAAATATATACCAGAATATTTCTCTGGAGTTCCATTACTTTTTTGTAAGAAAAACCGTATTTATTAAATATTCTGTCGGGTACATTATTTTCCCGGGTGGTTTTGGAACTCTCGATGAGTTTTTTGAAGCACTGACACTGTCTCAAACTGGAAAAATACAGCATTTTCCAATAGCTCTTTATGGAAGGGAATACTGGCAGGGATTGTATGAATGGATACATGAGTGCCTTGAAGAAAGACACTGCACAATAAACCCTGAAGACACAAGCCTTTACAGGATTGTGGACACCCCTCAGGAAGCGGTTGATTTTGTAACTAAAGTAATACAGGCAGTGTAAAAAATATTTAAATAGTAAAATTAGTAAAATTGATAAAATTGGTACTTGAAAAAAAAATTTAAATTGACTAAAATCATTTGGTTTTGTGTTTATTTAATGCTGGATATCGTCTTTTAAGCCGGATACCGTCTTTTAATATTTTTTTAAGTATGAAAAACGAAATTTTACTATTATGCATAGTTTTTGTACCAGTGATAGGCTCATTTATCCTTCCAGTTTTAGGCAGATTCTCAAAACAACTGAGGAATATAATTGCACTTATATTTATCACGATATCTGTGATATTATCGTTAATCATTCTTCCCGGCATTCTGGGCGGGCGCGACGTCTTAGTTAGTTATCAGCTTATTCCCGGCATCAGTTTTATTCTTCAAGCTGATAAGCTTGCAATATTTATGGCTATAGTTTCATCCTTTATTGGCGCAATAATAATCCTGTATTCCATCGGTTATATAAGTCATTATGAAAATCAGAATGAATACTACATGATGGTAGTATTATTCCTTGGCTCAATGATGGGGCTGATCTTTTCCGGTAACCTGATATTTTTATTTTTATTCTGGGAAATCACCACTATTGCATGCTGGCGTCTTATTGGATTCTTTCGAGGCAAAATCCAGGTCTTACGTGCCGATAAGGCATTTTTAATTACAGTTTTTGGCGCCCTGATAATGCTGATGGGATTCGTTATCCTTTACAGCCAGACGGGCTCATTTGATCTTGCAGTAATTAAAAAAACACTTAATGGCGCTCCAATATCAAATATAGTAGTGTTATTGATTCTATTTGGAATATTTTCTAAGTCCGCGACACTGCCCTTCCATACATGGCTTCCGGATGCAGGTGTTGCGCCTTCACCAGTCACAGCGCTGCTTCATGCAGCAGTGCTGGTTAAAATAGGGGTCTATGTTTTTGCGCGATTATTTATTGCCACTTTTACATTAGGAACAGTATGGCGCATCGCCGTGCCTGTAATTGCTGCAGTAAGTATGCTTATTTCAGCAGGTGCTGCATATGTTGAGACAGACCTTAAAAGAATACTTGCATATTCTACAATCAGCCAGATAAGCTTTATTTTTCTTGGTCTTGCTATGAGAAATGAAGTCAGCATTGCGGGGGGACTTCTTTATATTTTGATGCACGGTCTTGCAAAAGGCGGATTATTTCTTTGTGCAGGAATAGTTGAGCAGAATACAGGGACAAAAGACATCACTAAAATGGGCGGCCTTATAAAAACAATGCCTGTAACCGCAATGGCATTCCTGTTCTGCTCATTTTCTGTTATGGGAATTCCTCCATTTGGCGGTTTTTTCAGTAAATATATGGTTATTACTGGTGCGATAAATGAAGGTCAGACAATAATAGCAATTGTATTTTTTGCAGGCGCCATACTCACGCTATTATATCTTTTAAGAGTGTTTGCCCTTGTATTTCTTGGCGATTTAAAGATAAGCCAGGTCAGGGAAAAGTCAGCCACTATGGTTTCGAGCGCTGCAATTCTGGCGGTTCTTTCACTTGCAGGCGGTATTTTCATTAAATACCCTGCTGATTTTGTGGCAACAGTGGTTCAGCAAATGCTAGGGATTATAAAATGATATATTTATTAATAATTTTACCTTTCACAGTCGGATTGTTATTCTTCCTGATGCGTGGAAAAACACGAAAATTCACTGGTTATCTGGCTTTGCTGGTAACACTGATCAACCTTGCTTATGTTATAACAATATTTAAGAAAAGAATAAGTACGTCAATACCCTGGACAGGATTTGGGATAGACCTTTCAATCAGGCTGGATAATTTCAGCAGTTTCATTATCCTGGCTGTTGCTGTTTTATGCGTCCTGATTACTTTATACTCCACAACCTTCATGAAGGATAAAAACAAATCAGGACAGTTTTTTGCATATGTTTTAATCTCTCTTGCCATGACAAACGGCGCAGTTATTGCTGATAACCTGGTGATGATGCTGTTTTTCTGGGAAGGCCTGATGATAACATTATTTGCTATGATCCTTATAGGAAACAGCGGGGCATTCAGGACAGCAGTTAAAGCGCTTGTAATTGTCGGTGTTTCCGACCTCTGCCTTATGGTTGGAATAGGGCTCACGGGCCGTATTTCCGGAACACTTACCATGTCCGGAATTTCTCTTGATTTAAGGTCGGTCGGAGGGCTTGCTTTTGTATTTTTAATGATAGGCGCGATTTCAAAAGCCGGTTCAATGCCTTTTCACAGCTGGATTCCTGATGCTGCGGTTGATGCAGATCTTCCATTTATGGCGCTATTCCCGGCAGCTCTTGAAAAATTGCTGGGCATTTATTTTCTTACAAGAATTTCTCTTGAAATGTTCAATCTTACCCCAGGCTCGTGGGTATCTTTAATGTTAATGATAATCGGACTTGTAACGATAATATTTGCCGGAATGATGGCTCTCATTCAGAAGGATTATAAAAGACTGTTGTCTTACCATGCAATAAGCCAGGTTGGTTATATGATACTGGGTATAGGGACTGCGGTGCCTGCCGGGATTGTGGGCGGGCTCTTTCATATGATAAATAATGCAATATATAAAAGCGGTCTTTTTCTACCGGCGGCGCTGTTGAAAGACAGACCGGG
>MWAX01000021.1 GCA_002068775.1 Actinobacteria bacterium ADurb.Bin346
TTACAGGATAATGGAATGTTTTTGCCGGCCCTTTTAGCAGCTCTTTTACTGCATTTTCAACTGCTGTTTTTGCGCTGCCTGCTGCAATTGTCCTTTCTTCATAGACAAATTTTTCTTCTTCGCCAAGAGATGCAAAATAACATTTTATTTTTATGCTGACAGGGAAATCTTCTGCCTGTTCCTGTATTTTATTTTTAAAAAAACCGATTATTCTCTCCCAGAATGAACCTCCGTTTTCTTCTTCAGGTTTCTGGCTATTATTTTCCTGAGTCAGCTGTTCCCTGCCTGACGGAGTGCCATCACCTGCTGTTTCTGTTTCAAATTCAGAAGTAGTGCCGGATTGTATTTCCTGCTTTTCCCCGGATGTATAAAAAGACAAAAGTTTTTGTTTCACTCCATTGAAAAATCCGGGATTGCTTATTGCAGTGAAAACCAGTGTAATCACTGCAAGAAAAAGTATAAGAAAGACAACAAACCTGGCAAACCTGCTCCTTTTTTTCTTCTTTTTCTGCAGATCTCTTTTTAAAAATTCTTCTTCAGGTTTCATTTAGCTTTGGGGACAGGATATATTAATCGGGTTTTAATGTTTTTTTACCCGCTGCTCTGTTTTTTATCCGCTGTTACGCAAGCCCCATCACAGCTTTGAGGCTCTCGTATGCCTCCTGAGCTTCCGCATATTTCGGATAAACTGCCAGTGCGGCTTCGAGCTCTTTTTTCGCTTCATTGTATCTCTGCTCATACTGAAACTGCATCGCATTGGCATAATGCATCGTGGCTGTTTCTATTATATCTTTTGCCTTATTATATTTTGCGCCAAAAGAGTCCTTCAGTTTCTTTTTTGCATTCTCTGAAAGTGCTGAGTTGCCTATAGCTATATCTGCTTTTCTGTATGTGCTCTTTGCAAGGCCATATTCCCCGTTTGAATAGTAGGAATTTGCTGATTTTATCAACTGTGTTATTTCTGCCGGAATTGCTTCAGTCGTTTCAGTGGCTGCAGCAGTTGTCTCAGTCTCCTTTTTTGACGTCTCTGAGCCTTCAGGTTCTTTTGCAGATTCTGCAGCAGTGCTCCCGGATATGTTTTCAGTTCCGGAAGTTTGTGTGGCCTGCTGGTCTTGCGTCTCTGCTGACGCTGATGTTTCCCGGATTTTATTTCTGCTGCAGCCTGTAAAAAAGGCTGATAAAGATACAATTATTATAAGTATTGCAAGTATTGCTGCAGGTCTTATAAAAAAACATTGAATAAATCTTTTATTTCTGCTGCTGATCTTTTTCATTTATTTTGCTCCCCGATCATATAAAAATTCTGTTTACTATATTTAAAACCCTCAGTTTCCTGTTTTCATTTTATGCCAGTTAAATTCTCTTTTTCTATCATGCATGCATAATAAAAATATAAAAAGTATTATATAAAAACTGAAATACTTTTTAAATGCTTCATTCTTTTTTTACACAGAGCTATATTTCAGTTCAAATATATTTCCAGCATCACTGCTTCAGGCTGGCAGTAAAACCTGAAAGGAGAGTACCTGCCTGTTCCCAGTCCTCTGGATATAAAAAGGACAAATTTTTTAAAATAAAATAATCCTGATGCATATTTTGTTTTTATATTGCAGCCGGAAATTATTGCTCCTATGCCCGGCAGTCTCACCTGGCCGCCGTGGGTGTGCCCGGAAATTATAAGGTCAGCTCCATTTGCAGAAAGATCTCTGATAAGGTCCTGATCCGGTGTATGAGTAAGGCATATAAGCATTTTTTCCGGGCTGTTTAAAACATGCTCATCTTTGTCTGAAAGAATAAACGCCTGCCTGGCTGCAGAAACGGACTTTTTATCAGGGCTGCCGGCATTTTTTTCTGCCGGCAGGCCTGCAGAATGTGATTTTCCCTGATTACGGCTTTCTTCTGCAAATACTTTATTTATATCAGCTTTTTCTATTACAGGATCCTCTATTCCAGCAATTTCAAGCCTTATTGCCCTGTTCTGTCCTTCCACTGGTATATTAATGCTAACCTTTTCATTTTGCAGCACTGTTATTCCTGCCGAGCTTAGTTTTTCTGCAAGCTCTTCGGTGTCGTTTCCCCTTTTATAGGTTTTCTTTTTCTTCATCATATTCCTGATAAACTCCCAGGCTGACTTATTATAGTAGTCGTGCACTCCAAAAACAGCATATTTTGCCCTATTTGCTTTAAGAGATGAGAGCATATCAGTTAGGATGGAATAATATTCGTTTTTTTCAGCAAGATCGCCGGTTATAAAAAGAAAGTCAGGTTCAAGATATTTTAAACTTTTAATGAAACTGGAAAGTTTTGTCCCGTTCCTGTCTTTTCGCAGGTGAAGATCTGAGATATGAAGCGCCGTAAAAAATGGCTTTTTTTCATAACTGCAGCTTACAGGGCTGTTATAGCTGCCAGCGCCGGAAGCGCTTTCGCTTTCAGTGCCGGCATCTTTTTTTATTAGCCCCTTACCGTCTGAAGCCGGCTGCGCCCTTAAATTTATCCGCACACGGGAAAGCATAAAATTGCCTGTCTCATACCTGAATGCATACCAGTAAAACAGACTGGCAATAATAGTTGCCCCCGCACAAGAGTAAATTATAATAAAAACAATATCCATGATTTAAATTATTTAAGCCGCCTTATCCAATGAATTATCTTTGCCAAAAAACAGAGGTAGGTTATAAAATATCCAGTAATATGTCAATGGAAGAAGGTGAAGCAGATACCTGTCAGCAGACCATGCAAATTCTTTTATAAAACCGAGAGAAACAAATACTGATAAAAAACCGCAAAATATAAACACCGGATATATCCAGTTATACCCGGTAAAAAGTCTTTTTATGTTAAAGCACCCGACAACAAGCATGGCAAACCAGATTATGCCGTAAGAGGAGCCAAAAAAAGCCCTGGCAGAATCATATTTTGAAAAAAGTAGCTGCCCGGCCATGGAAGAAAAAGCATTATGAAAATCAAAAGATGAAAGTGCAGCTCTGCAGTCTGTTCTGAATGCATGAACCACCGGCGCCCATTCAGCGCTTAGGCCGGGTATGCCGGCGCGCCGGTTTAAAATAAACCAGGGCATAAGCAGTAATATGGCCGGGATTAAGGACAGGAAAACTGACGCTGCAGTTCTTTTATTTTTCTCTTTAACAAGCCGGAAAACACTGATTGCTGCAGCAATTATGATAAACAGAACCAAAAAAAGCATGCCTTCTGTTCTCACAAAAGCAAGCATTGCAAAAAAGACAGACGCCATGGCAAGATAACGCACACTTGCCGGGACATTATTTATATTATCTTGCTGCAAATTATTTTTGTGCAGATAAAATGACCTGCCTGCAGGAGTATTTTCAGTCTGCATCATTATATCAATGGAAGACTTTAAAAAATAGCATCCGATAAGAAGAATTATTGCAAAAACAAGGTTTGTATATTCAATATAACCATGGTCCATTACTACAGGAAGCGCAGATATAAAGAATACTAATACTATAGAAATTACCTTCCCAATACGCTGCCTGAAAAGATAGTAGAAAATGAAAATAAGAGAAATGTAAAAGACAGGAAATATGGTTTTTACCAGCGTTTCATCAGGCGCTCCCATCCAGATATACTCCCATGTCTGGGCAAGCGGTATAAATAAAGGATATGAAAGATGCGAAAAATCATAGTTATGCCGAATATAAAACGGGATGATGCTTCCGTCAGTAAAAAATGCCTTTGCTTTTAAGCTCCAGCATGATATTGAATCCCAGAACCTTATCGGGAAAAGGTATGTAAAAAACAGCACTGCAGAAATATTGAGCACAATAAGAAATATCATTATTCCAAAGATAACATTACCTGTGACTTTTTTTCCAAAAACCGGCAAAAATCCATCCTGCCGGACAGGGCTATATCTTTTATTATTTTTTGCCTGCAAAATAGCTATTAATAAAAATGCAGCAAAAAACACTGAAGTAAAAATCACAGATGAATTTAAGTTAAATCTTATGCCTGAAAGTGAAAGGATAATCAGATAAATAGAGGAAATAAAAAGTCCGAAGTAAAAACTTAAAAAGAAAATAAAAAGTTTTCCCGACGCTCCTGTATATTTTATTTTGTCATTATTTTTGTGCAGAAGCATCAAATATACCGGGATATAGCCGGTAAAAAAAAGCGAGGCAAGAGACAATAACAGCCTGACTATAATTGTTAAAACCTTTAAGCTCATAAAAATCAAATGTATTTTTTCTTTTTATACTTATTTTAACCAGTAAAATGAATTCAGGACAAATAAATTTAAAAAATTATTTAGATTTTGAGATTGAATTTTTGTATGAATTGAATTTAAATTATTAATGTCATGAAAATATCATTGACAGGGACAACGACTTTTATCGGCCCGGCAGTAATCGGCAGACTGCTTGACAGCGGGCATCATATAAACTGCCTTGTTAAGATCGACACGCCACATGATAAAATTGATAAAATAAAAAATATTGCCGGACTTAAAAAAAAAGAGGACAGGCTGTCTTTTCATGCAGGAAATCTCCACAGCACAGATTCCATCCTGAATCACCTGAAAGATTCGGATGCTGCTGTCTGCCTTGTAGATCTTAAAAACACCGGATTTATTAAAAATATACTTACTGCAGTCTCAAGGTCAGCAGTTAAAAGAGTTATTTTTATCGGCTC
>MWAX01000022.1 GCA_002068775.1 Actinobacteria bacterium ADurb.Bin346
TACTTGCCTGCGGTACCTGTCTTAAGATTAGAAATTCAGATGGTTCAGAGATGTGTCCGCTTTCTACAATGAATGACCTGTATCAGCTTATAAAGGAAAGCGATAAGGTTATTTCTATATAGGATAAAGACTGATGCCAAAAATTGAACCTTTTCAAAAACATACAATAAAATACGACAGATGGTTTGAAGAAAACAAATATGCGTACCAGTCAGAGATCAACTCAATAAAGGAACTGCTGCCAGCATTTAACACTGCTGTTGAAATTGGTATTGGAACTGGAAAATTTGCGCTTCCTTTGGGAATAAAATTTGGCATTGAACCATCAGAAAAGATGAGAAAAGCTGCCCAAAGAAGAGGAATACAAACACTTGATGGCATTGCAGAAGACCTCCCGCTTGAAAGTGAAAGTTTTGATCTTGCTTTGATGGTTACGACACTGTGTTTTCTCGATGACGTTCCAAAGGCTTTTTCAGAGATTTACCGTATATTAAGGCCTGGAGGATATTTCATAAATGCATTTATTGATAAAGAAAGCAGCCTCGGAAAGATATATAACAAATATAAAGAAAAAAGTATTTTTTATAAAATGGCAACATTTTATTCTACAGAGGAAGTGATTACATTTTTTAAAGAGGCTGGATTTAAAAATCTTTTATTCCGACAGACAATCTTTCAACCTCTTGATAAAATCAATAAAGAAGAACCAGCAAAAGAAGGATATGGTGAAGGTTCTTTTGTGGTGATACGAGCTCAAAAATACTGCTAAACATTATTTCCAGATAATATTTCAATAATCATTGGTGGAATACAATAACCGGCAATCAGAGGTTTATAGTTTTTTCAGGCCAGCTACTGCCTGCGATACTCTCTTTGTATCTTCGGTTATTTCCTGCGTTATATCGTGCTTTTTTTTCAGTTCAAGAACTGTTTTCTCCAGGTTTTCAACATCCGTGATTATTGCTCTCTCTGTAAGAACGTATGCTTTCGTGCCCATTATTTCAAAATACCCCCTGCATACGCCAATATAAGTTGTTGTCCCGTCGTTTATAATTTTAAGAATTCCTGTTTTAAGCCGTGTAACTGTAGGTATATGGCCTGGCAGCACACCCATGCTACCGCTTTTTGCAGGTAGGCTTATAAAATCTACATTTCCCACAAAGACTTTTTCCTCGGGGGTAATAATTGACAGAAATATCTTATTTTCTTTCCCTTTTACTTCCATATATCTTAAATATTGTACAAAACTGTGTTTATATCATTGCAATGATTCTATTTCGGAAGCTCTCTGAATAACCTCTTCTATACTGCCTGTCATATAGAATGCCTGTTCGGGGAGCATATCATACTTACCTTCTGCTATTGCTTTAAATCCCTGAACGGTATCTTCGACTCTTACATACTTGCCTTCTCTGCCGGTAAACTGCGCAGCAACAAAGAAAGGTTGGGAAAGGAATCTTTCTATTTTCCTTGCCCTCTGTACAATCGTTTTGTCTTCTTCTGAAAGCTCATCGATTCCCAGTATTGCTATTATATCCTGAAGTTCCTTATTCCTTTGAAGTATTTCCTGAACCATCCTTGCAACCTTGTAATGCTCCTCTCCCACATATTGCGGATCAAGTATCCGGGATGATGAATGAAGAGTATCGACAGCAGGATAAATGCCTCTTTCAGATATCTGTCTTGATAGAACCACTGTTGAATCCAGATGTGTAAAAGTCGTAGAGGGGGCAGGGTCAGTCAAATCATCTGCAGGCACATATATGGCCTGTACAGATGTTATTGAACCCTTTTTGGTCGAAGTAATCCTTTCCTGCAGCTCGCCCATTTCAGTTGAAAGTGTGGGCTGATATCCTACTGCTGAAGGCATTCTTCCCAGCAGTGTTGAAACCTCCTGGCCTGCCTGAACAAATCTGAATATATTATCTATGAATAAGAGCAGGTCCTGTCCTTCATAATCCCTGAAATACTCTGCCATTGTAAGACCTGTAAGACCCACCCTGAGCCTTGCTCCCGGAGGTTCGTTCATTTCCCCAAAGACAAGAGCAGTTTTATCCAGCACACCAGACTCCTTCATGGAAAGCCACAGGTCATTTCCTTCCCTTGTTCTTTCTCCCACTCCAGAAAAGACAGAAAAACCGCCATGCTCTGTTGCTATATTGTGGATTAGCTCCATTATAATTACAGTCTTTCCTACTCCTGCGCCTCCAAACATACCTATTTTCCCGCCTTTTACAAACGGGCATAAAAGATCTATTACTTTAACGCCGGTCTGGAATAGCTCAGTTGTCGGTTTTATATCAGAAATATCAGGCGCATCCCTGTGTATTGGCATTTTTAATGATGTTTTTATATCTTTTGCGATATTATCTATTGGTTCTCCCAGAACATTAAAAAGCCTTCCAAGGGTATCCCTGCCTACCGGAACTTCAATGGGCCTGCCGGTATTGTAAACTTCCATTCCACGCTTGAGCCCATCAGTTGAAGACATTGCTATTACCCTTACCTGGCTATTTCCTATTGACTGCTGAACCTCTGCAACTACTTTCTTTGAATAATTTCCTGCTTTATCACCTGACCTTAAAATCTCAACCGCTGTATAAATTTCAGGCAGCTTTCCTGGTGGGAACTCTATATCCAGCACAGGCCCCATTATGCTTACTACCCTGCCCTTTTGAAAATCCTGATTTTTACCAGTGTCTTTATTATCAAACATAAACTTTCAGCTTTCTTTTATTGAATATTTCCATACTGTATAAAACTTAAACAAAAAAAATATATTTTTAAAGAGTATTATATTTACACTATTCATCCTGCTCATATTATTCATTTATCAACGCAAATGTGCCTGAAATTATTTCAGAGATTTCCATTGTTATCTGTTGCTGCCTTGCCCTGTGGTATATAAGTACAAGCTCCTTTATCATATCATCAGCATTCTTGCTGGCGCTTTTCATTGCAGTCATCCTGGCTCCTGTTTCACTTGCAGTTGCCTCAAGAAGAGTACCGTAAACAGTCGTATAAATATATTCGAGAATGATAGACTCCAGCACTTCCCGGGGAGAGGGGTCATATAGTATTTCCGCAAAGGGCATTTGCGAAATGCTTTCTTCGGGAGTCACTTTTATATCTAACTGTTCCAGCACACCGTCTGCAAGATACATGCTGCCCTGTTTTACAATAGGCAGCAATTGCAGCATGGTTGGCAATTGTTCAGCAGGGTTTTTAAATTTTGTAAAGCATATTATCACCCTGTCGACTTCGCCTTTTATATATCTGGAAATTATTTCTCTTGATATTTCCCTCGCATCAAGAAATCTTGGATAATCAGAAAGGTTTTCATAAACCATCTCTATATCATAACCCATATACCTGAAATAATTACGCCCTCTTGTGCCTATTATAAATAATTTAACTGTTTTACCCGCTGAAATTGAATTTTTAACAGTTTTTTCTATCAGCCTTATAATATTTGAATTGTATCCTCCGCAAAGGCCTCTGTCAGCAGTTACCCCAAGGATAAGGACAGTCTTTTCTTCTTTATGAGGCATCAGTAATGGGTCAGACAGTGAATTTGTTTGCCCTGCAATATCAGTTATTACATCCACTATGCCTGCCATAAATGCCCTTGCCTCAAATATCCTGTTCTGGGCTTTTTTGATTTTTGAAGATGCTATCATTTCCATTGCCTTGGTTATCTTTCTGGTGCCAATCGTACTTTTTATCCTGCTTCTTATTTCCTGGGATTTTTCCATTTTTTAGGCCTCTGAAAAAATAGAAGTCTTCTTGAATTGTATGGTAGCTTTCATCATTTTCTCTTCAAGGGTGCTGCCGATGTCTTTTGTATTTCTTATTTCACTGATTATTTCCGGATAATCATTATGGAGAAATTCAATATATTTTTTCTCAAATCTGGCAATATTATTAATCTCAACATCATCAAGAAATCCATTTGTAAGCGCATATAGAATAACAACCTGGTCCTCGACATCCATAGGAGCATATTGGCCTTGCTTCAATACTTCAACAGTTCTTTCTCCCCTCGCAAGCTGTTTACGTGTTTCCTTATCAAGCTCTGTTCCAAACTTTGCAAAAGTTTCAAGTTCCCTGTATTGCGCAAGATCAAGTCTGAGCATACCAGCAACCTTCTTCATTGCATTTATCTGGGCATTTCCTCCGACCCTTGAAACAGAAATCCCTGGATTTATTGCAGGTCTTATGCCAGCATTGAAAAGATCGTCTTCAAGATATATCTGGCCATCTGTTATAGATACTACATTTGTAGGTATATAAGAAGATATATCTCCAGCTTTAGTCTCTATTACCGGTATAGCAGTAAGCGATCCGCCGCCTTTTTCTTCAGATAATTTTGCAGCTCTCTCAAGCAATCTTGCATGAAGATAGAATATATCTCCCGGATAAGCTTCTCTTCCAGGAGGCCTTTTTAAAAGTAATGAGATCTGCCTGTATGATACTGCGTGTTTTGAAAGGTCATCATACATTATAAGGGCATGTTTTCCCTTATACATGAAATATTCGCCTATTGTAGCGCCGACATACGGGGCAATATACTGTAGTGAAGCAGGTGTCCTTGCCGTTGCGCTTACTATTATTGTATATTCCATAGCCCCGGCTTCTTCCAGCTTTTCTACCAGTTTTGCAACACTGGAAGTTTTCTGGCCTATT
>MWAX01000023.1 GCA_002068775.1 Actinobacteria bacterium ADurb.Bin346
TATAAAATGGATAAAGATATGTACAATATTCAGAAACAGTATGGAGGTTAATTAAATTGGCGGAGAGAAATTTCAATACGATTCTTGTGACCGGCGGGGCAGGGTTTATTGGCAGCAACTTCATACATTATATGATAAAAAAATACCCGGCATATAAAATCATCAACCTTGACAAACTTACTTATGCGGGCAATCTTGAGAACCTCAGAGACGTTGAAAGCAATCCTGCTTATAAATTTGTCAAAGGGGATATTTGCGATCGGGAAGCTGTGGAAAAAATATTCTCAGGCAATAAGATAGACGCGATAGTCAATTTTGCTGCTGAGTCTCATGTGGACCGCTCCATAACAGACCCCGGGGTTTTTATTCAGACAGATGTTTACGGGACATTTGTACTGCTCGATGCTGCAAAAAGATATCAGGCAGGCGTGTTCCTTCAGATAAGCACGGATGAAGTGTATGGCTCTATAGAAAAAGGTTCTTTTAAGGAAACAGACCCGCTTGAGCCAAACAGCCCTTATTCCGCATCAAAAACCGGCGCAGAAATGATAGTGCGTTCATTCAATAAAACTTATGGTACTCCTGTTCTTATTACAAGGACCACCAATAATTTCGGCCCTTATCAGTATCCTGAAAAACTGATCCCGCTTTTTGTCACAAATCTCATGGATGGCAAAAAGGTGCCTCTATATGGCGACGGGATGAATATAAGGGACTGGATATATGTAACTGACAATTGTGAAGCTCTTGACCTTGTGCTGCATAAAGGAAGAACTGGAGAAATATATAATATAGGGGCAGGCAATGAAAAACCAAATGTGTGGATTACTGAAAAACTCATTGAGCTTACAGGAAGGGACAAATCCTATATACAGCCTGTTGCTGACAGGTTAGGGCATGACAGGCGCTACTCTGTGGACTGTTCAAAGATAAAAAATGAGCTTGGATGGGAAGCCAGAACCGATTTTTCATCAGCACTTGAAAAAACTGTTGACTGGTATAAAAATAACCAGTCATGGTGGCGCCCTCTAAAAGAGCACGCCGGAAATTAAGAAAAAATATATTTATAAAAAATTGCAGGTATTTTTAATTTATGGAAAATCACAGCCCAAAAAAAAGCAATTCCAGAAAAAGAGAAAAACTGTATTTTTTAATACCAATAATAATACTGGTTTTTATCGCCCTTGCTTCATGGTCCTGGCTGATGCTGCTTTCACCTGCAGTATCTTCTTATGCTGAACCATATATAAATAAATATTTCAAAAACCTCATAGCAGGCAATGCTTCTGATACGACTGTTGCATCATCAGGCACAATCGGTGATAGCCCTGAAGAAAGTGAAGACGGCAAGAACAGCGGCAGCAGTGATCAGAGCGATAATACGGCAAAGCCTGAAAATACAGGCAAGGAAAGCGCCACCTCCAGCAAAGAAAATTCCAGGCCGACAATAGATCTGCAGATATATGAAGGGCCAGTGTACTCAGCCGGGGATGATACATGCTATTACAGAGTGAAGGCAGTTGTCACAGGCAACCCAAAACCGCAGGTAAAATTCAGCCGCGATGACAGCAGGGGAAGCCTTGGACCCGGGACCGCACAGATAAACTTAAAAAGAAATTCACCTTCTTATGCCCTGACAGCAACGGCAACAAATGCAAGCGGCACTGCCATGGATTCAATAATCCTTAACTGGGGCTGCAACTCGAACCCTGTTATAAGTGAAATAAAACTTTCAAGCGACATAATATATGTGAGCCGGCAGTACGATCTGCTTGTTGTGGCAACTGATCCGGATGGCGATAAACTGTCATATAAATGGGCGGTTTCCGGCGGTACTTTATCAGCAGATAATTCTGAGTCAGTGAAATGGACGGCACCGGCAACTCCGGATAATTATGAGTTAAAAATCGAGGTTTCTGATTCCAAAGGGGCAAAAACATCAAAATCTATTTCAGTGTATGCGGGAACTGTTGCAGCTACCGAGACAACTGCTGCGCCAACAAGTCCAGCCGAGACCACTGCAGGCGCAACAACTTCAACAACTGAAGCAGCAGGCAGCAGCGTCAACCTGCCTAAAGTAGCAAGTGAAGGAGGCTATCTTGAATATGGAGGGCAGACTTATCCGGGCGGCAATCTTTATGCAGGCGATTCCGTAAATAACAAACCCTGCCTGGGTTTTATCAGCTTTAATATCGCAAGCCTTTCCGGCAAGGTTGTAAAAAGTGTGAGTCTTTCATTTTCAAATCCTTCAGTATCCGGCGAGCCAATGGCATACCTTGATTCCTTCTGGATAAACGTCGTTGACTGGGGAGCTGAGCCCATTGTGCAGAATGATTTTAATCTGATAGGAATAGCCATACAAAGCTTTATAAACCCCAATATAACCTGTACTTCTGATAATTTAAAATCAGAGCTTCAGAAAGCAATAAACGCCGGTAAATCAAGGTTTCAGATAAGAGTGCATTTTGCAGGGCCATACACGGACAATGACAACGCAAAGGATGGATGGGAATATTCGCAAAACAGCATAAACCTGAATGTGACGTATAATTAAACTAAATCCATAATAAAAGTTAATTGACAATACTTGTCATTTATGTTAATAATTATTATACAAAAATTTTAATAGAATTTTGTAAAATCACAGCAATATAATAATAGTTGTAATTTAATCGTAGCAATGAAAAATGGCAATAAAATAAAAAAAAGGTTATTTCCTTTTCATAATCATTTAATTCCCGCTCCAGTCATTTATACAATCTTTATATCAGTCTGTCTCCTGACTGTTTTTTTGCTTTCTTCATGCTCAGCACTGGATAACCTTTTAAACAGCTCGCGTCTTGCAGGAAATAAAAATGATTCGGCACAGGGCAGCTTAACTGAAAGCGCTGCCGGCGATGACTCAAGTAAGCAACAGGCGACAGGACAGGGACAGGGGACTGCAGAAGAATCAGTTCCCGGCACTCAGGAAACAGGAGATGCGACAGAAACCACAAAACAGCAGGAGAGCACGGATAGTGAAGTAACAATAAATGTTTATTATGCTGAAGCAACAGGCGAGTATCTTATCGGTGAAGCAAGGATTGTCTCAGGTAAGAATAAATATGTGGATGCAATAGCGGAAATGATGAAGGATCCGGTTGATCCAAGTCTTTTAAGGCTTATTCCTGAGACAACAAAAATCAATGGCATTACATTAGACGGCAGCCAGGCAAAAGTGGACCTGTCACAAAATTTTGTTGACGACAGGTTTATCAGCGATTCATCTGACATATTGTTAGTGTATTCGATTGTTAATACGCTGACAGGATTTAAGGAAATACATTCGGTCCAGTTTTTTATTGATGGTCAAAAACTTGATGTTCTAGGGATGCTTGATCTTTCAGAACCGCTGTTCAGACGTTCCGACCTTATAAAATCAGGGTAAATAAAGTGAATATAGAGGTGAATATAAAAATAAAGATAAAAGCAGGAATTACAAGATGGCGGCAGAAATCAGGCGCATTTTATAAGAAATAATATTTTTTAAAGGATATGGCATGATAAAAACTTCAAGACGCATAAAACTGACAACTTCAGTTTTTTTAATACTGGCATTTTGCATTTTTTTACTCGTAAACCCCTTAGGAAACAGCATCTTTGCTGCTCCTAAAATAAGGGTGTTTCTTGATCCGGGACACGGGGGCAGCGATACCGGCGCAATTGGTTTTGGCTATTATGAAAAAACGGCAAACCTTGACATTGCCCTGCGCACCCGGGCAAGACTTGAAGCAAGCGGATTTGAAGTTGTCATGAGACGCACGGGCGATACAAATGCAAGTCTTGATGACATAGTAAATATGGCAAACAGAAGCGGGGCGGACATATTTGTCTCGATACACAATAATGCAGCAGTTTCACCATATGCGCATGGAACAGAAACATACTGGTGCGCCAATGGAGTTGCAGGTTCAAACCAGCTTGCAAATCTTCTGCAGTCAAACCTCGTGAGCCAGACAGGCAGAGCAAACAGGGGCGTCAAGACTGCAGATTTCAGGGTTATCAAATACACTACAATGCCTGCTGCGTTAGTTGAATGCGCTTTTATATCAAACCAGACAGAAAACGATCTTTTAAGGTCCGGGGATTTCAGAGAAAAATGCGCCATAGCCATATCCAATGCTATAAGGAAGTTCTCGGAAGGCATTATTAAGGTCGAAACAGGAGGAAGCACCAGCGGCGCTAATACCGGTGATACCACTGGCACTAGTCAGGGCAATGCATACAGTGATTTAAGCACTCCGGATTCTTCAGGCTTTACCATGAAAATAGACACTCCGCCTAACGGCGCAGTTGTGTCTGGTTCTTTTGATATAAGAGGCTGGACCGCTGATCTTAGAAATAGTCCTGCAAAGAAACTAGCAAAAATAGAAGCATATAAATTGCCCGACAGGAATGCTGCAAACCTGCTTGGCAGCATAAATACATTTGAATCCAATATTCTTGGAAGCCAGGGAGTGTTAAATGGCGGCTGGAGCATAAATATAAACTGTGATCTTCTGGCAGATGGCGAAAACATAATCTATATTTACAGTTTTGATGAAGCCGGCAATTTCAGCATTGGCAATGTCAGGGTCAATGTAATAAAATCCGGCACAGTTCCTGAAAACCTGAATTTAAATCCTGTTGCAAAAACCGGCGGTCCCTATGAGGGAAAACCAGGCGAGGATATATTATTTG
>MWAX01000024.1 GCA_002068775.1 Actinobacteria bacterium ADurb.Bin346
TAACAACTTTTTTTGCATCCTTTAGCACTTCTACAGGATCTTTTTCCAGGCTTTTTTCATCAGCATGTTCTTCCTTTTCTTTAATAGCATTACTGCCAGTCATGGAAGTTTTACCGAGTAATATGCTGGCAAGGCTTCTGTTCATTGCTTTGCACATTATCTGTGTTAAAAAAAGACCTGATGCGCCAATAATTCCTCCAATTGAGACAAGAAGCAAGTCTCCCACAGCCATACCTGCTATAGAGCCGGCTACTCCGCTTAATGAATTAAGCAGAGATATGGTTATTGGCATATCGGCTCCACCTATCCGTATAGAAAATATGACTCCAAAGAAACTGCTTAAAATGGCAAGAGCGCTTATCAATATTACAGGCGGCAAGTCAAATATAAATGATAAAACAATTGTTAAAAAAGCAAGAGCAAGAGGCAGTATTGTGATAAGCTGATGACCCTTAAGAGTAATCGGCTTTTGTGAAATAATATTGGATAATTTCATTGCAGCGACAAGGCTGCCAAAAAAGGTAACTGAGCCTGTGATCAGTGCCAGTTGAGCTGTAATTTTTGAAAAAACGCTTAAAACAGAAGGGCCGCTTAGTATCAAAGTTGCTATGATAGCTGATGCAGCTCCTCCAAAACCATTAAAAATGGCAACGAGCATTGGCATCTGGATCATCTTTACCCTTAAAATCCACAAAATGCCTATTACTGCGCCTATTGCCATACTGATCCAAAGCAGCTTATCCGATATGATTTTATAATTAACAAGCGTTAATATTATCGCTAAAGCTACGCATAAACAGCTTAAAAGGTTTCCCAGAGCAGCAGTTTTTACTTTGCTCATAAGATATATTCCTGTCAGAACTCCGGCAATTAAAAGAGCGCATAAAATGTAATAAATAATGCCGGGCATTATTTGTCCTTTCCTGATTTAAACATTTTAAGCATACGGTGTGTTATGCCAAAACCGGCAGCAACATTTATCATTGCAAGAATTACTGCAAGCACACCGAAAATTTTACTTTGCATCGATATTGACAAAGCTGTAACCGTAAGTGCGCTCAGTAATGTGATTCCGGACAATGCATTCATGCCGCTCATAAGAGGAGTGTGAAGCAGACTCGGTACTTTTTTAATTATTTTATATCCGATAAAAGTTGAAACAATAAAAACAATAATAAGTATCAAAGATTTCATTTTTAATCCTCTCCCTTAAATGCTCATATATGACCTTATATGTCCATATATACCTTTAAATGCCCCTAGATACCCTTATATGCTTATATGCCCATCGCTTCTCTTGCACCTGCATGAACTATTTTATTATCAATTGTCACAAGGATCGAAGAAACTATCTCATCATTAAGATCAAGGCTAATAGAGCCATTTTTCATCAGATAATTAACAAGATTATAAACATTGCTTGCAAACATGGAAGTGGCGCTCACAGGAAGCATTCCAGGTATATTTTTTATACCTTCAATTATCACTCCATGTTTTACATCTCTGATTCCCGGAGTAGTGATTTCACAGTTTCCGCCCTGATCAATTGAAATGTCTACGATAACAGAACCAGGACTCATTATTTTTACCATATCTTCAGTCAATAGGATAGGAGCAAGCTTTCCGGGAACAAGAGCACTTAAAAAGACGATATCCATTTTAGATATTGCATCTTTTAATACTTGTCTTTCCTTTAATAAATATTCTTCCGGAAGGTCATTTGCATATCCGCCCTTTCCTTCAGCCACTGAAGCCGGGACTCCTGTATCAACTATATTGGCTCCAAGGCTTTTTGCCTGCTCTGCAGCTTCAGGCCTGATATCTGCTGCATAAACAACAGCTCCAAGCCTTTTAGCTGTTGCTATTGCCTGTAAGCCTGCAACCCCCGCGCCAACAATAAGTACGCTTGCAGGTTTTATCATGCCAGTTGCTGAAAATATCTGAGGCATAAACTTGTTTAAATCATTTACTGCAATTATCATGCCTTTGTATCCTGCGCAAGTGCTCATTGATGTAAGCGCGTCCATACTCTGTGCTCTTGATATACGCGGTATTCCATCCAGTGTCAGGCTTATAACGCCTCTTTCTGCCAGTTTTTTTACCATATCATGATTAGCAGGGGAGGCAGGGTGTATGAATGTAATCAGATACTGGCCTTTTCTCAGCAAGTCAGCTTCATGAAAGTCATTACCAGCTATAGGCTCTTTCACTTTCAATATCAGGTCTGCTTTATTATAGATCCTGGCAACATCATTTTCGATCTCTGCTCCAGCCTTGATATAATCACTGTCATTAAAGAGTGAGCCAATGCCGGCATTTTTCTCAACGATGACAGTCGCGCCCAGAGATATATATTTTTTTACCGTTTCAGGAATTGCTGATACACGTTTCTCTCCCTGCATGATTTCTTTAGGAATACCTATAATCATTTTTATCTCCTTTTACGCATTTTATAATCTTTTATGGACTTACTGAGTAATTATTTTTAATTGTTGATAAAACAATTAGTGTCCTTGTAAGAGAAACTCCCTGAACGCTTTTTATCTCATTTAAAACTTTTTCAAGAGAGCCGGTTGAGTCTACGCAAACTTTCAATAAAAAATCAAAATCTCCGGTAATATAATTGCACTCGATAATATTTTCATTCTGTTTTACAAAATCTGTAAAACAATCATTATATTTGGGATGCTCGATGCCTACAGAAATAAATGCCATGACATCTTTTCCCGTTTTTTTGGGATCAATAATGACTGTATATTGTTTTATAATGCCGGAGCTCTCAAGCTTTTTTATACGCTCTATAACTGCAGAAACGGACATGTTGACTTTTTCGCTGATACCCGATGCATTTTCACGCGAATTTTCCTGCAAATAATTTAAAATTTTAATATCTGTAGTATCCATGAGATTTACCTCCAAACTAATTATTATTGATAATATCATAAATTTAACAAAAAAGTAAAGTAATATTTTAATATAAGATTAAATATTATTTATTTATATAGAATATACCAAAATAATTATACACATGAAAAACCAGCTTTTTACAATGTTGATGGTAAAAATCAATGTGTCGATTCCTGAAGATTTCCTGGCGGAAATAGACAAGTATAAAAAAATAAGAAAGGTTACAAGGTCACAGTTTATTATTGATGCAGCAAAGAATTATTTTATTACAATTGAAACTTTGCTGGCTAAGGAACGTAAGAGCAATGCTATAAACAGATTAAAAAAAACCAGAAAAGAGATAATGAAAATTGCATCAGTAAAAGAAATAGACGTGGCTGAAGAGTTAAGAAAAATGAGAGCAGGCCGCAGTGAAGAAATAGAAAAAAGGGTTATCAGGAAGTAAATGGAGCTAAAAGATTTTATAATTAAAGAAGATGTCAAAAGAAAGTATGTACTTGATGCTTCTGCAATCATTAAGTGGTATTATTTTGAAAATGAGTCCGACCTTGAGGCAGCTGATTATATTCATGAAAAAGTTGCAAGGGATGAAATAATTATCGTTTCACCGGATTTAATGATTTATGAAGTTTTAAATTTTTTTGCATTTAAACTGGAAATCTCTGCTGAAAAAATAGATGATGTAATAGCAGAGTTAAATGATATCATTTTTATTATTAACACAGACTATTCTGTTCAGAAAAAAGCTTCTGGATTATCAAGAAAAATCAGGACCTCTATTTATGATTCCATGTATCTGGCATTATCTCATTCCCTTAACTGCCCATTAATAACAGCAGATAAAAAATTAAAACTGGATGCTCAAAAAGAAAACTGCTCCATTCTTTTATTGTCAGAGCTTAAAGATGCTTATTAAAGCTTAGAAATCCCCATTAATATCCTTAGCCAGCAGTTAGTAAAGGAAAACAATATCTTTTTAATCTTTAATATTTTATACCTGGGAGATTAAGAAGTTATTTTTATGAATAATATATCCTGTTAAGACTAATTCTATCAAAATAGCTTAATCAGTTCTTGGTAAAAAATTCTTAATTTTATATAATAAGAAAATCCTGTTATTCCGAATATATATTTCATAAAACAGGTATAATTATAAAGTTATTTTTGTTAAAATTTAGCACTGTCGGGCGAATGGCGGAACTGGCAGACGCGCTAGGTTCAGGACCTAGTGTTCGCAAGGACTTGGGGGTTCAAGTCCCCCTTCGCCCACCACTGAAAGGTTTTTTTCTTGGAGCACAGGGGACGCAGAGATGTAATAATAATCCTGATACTGATGATTCTGATCGCAGCAGTTATAGTTAGCTGGTTAAGCGGTCTCTGGAGCTGTGAAGCCGGCAGAAAGAATCTCACGGAAGAGCAGAGGCTTTCTATTGCAGATTACATCAATTCAGTATCAGTTCTTGTGCAGCACTCAAACAAAGTATCAGTAAATTTCTTTACCACTTTAAACAAGGTAAGGGATCTTCCAAAAAACGAGCTTGAGGCCAATCTTTTACAAAATATTGAGGAGAGCCAGGTGATACTTGAAAATACTCAGGAAATAAGCCCTCCTGTAAATTTTGAAATTGCGCATGGTTACCTTAAGCTTGTATTTGATACACGCAACAGGTCATATGAAAATTTTAAACCTGCACTTTTTAATGTACTTGATGATATTGACTATAAGAATTCAACTGAGCAGGTGGGCCAGGCTTTCATATTTATGTACATGAGTGATGAGATTTATAAATACTTTCAGGAAGAGTTGAAACTGGCAGGCGAAAAACTGGGTATAGGAAACCTTACCATAATTGACTCTAAAATACTTGAAAACCCGGAGCTGCTTGACAGTGGAAAAGTCGGAAGCATGATTGCTGATTTCAAATCAGTTGTAAATCTAACTGAACGCAGAGGA
>MWAX01000025.1 GCA_002068775.1 Actinobacteria bacterium ADurb.Bin346
AAAACCAGTGGTGAAGTGTTTGTGGAGGGTAAAAAAATTGACATAGACCACCCTGCAAAGGCTAAATCAAACAGAATAGGTTATATACCATACGACAGAAAAGAAGAAGGCATCGCCCTTGGCCTTAATGTAAAACAAAACATCACATCAACAAATCTTGAAAATATCGGCAATGGCTTCATGCTGGACCGAAAGATTGAAAATTTGCATGCAGGACACTGGTTTTCAAAACTGAATATTAAAGCTCCAAGCATTGATACTCCCTCAAAAAGTCTCTCGGGCGGTAACCAGCAGAAAGTCGTTGTTGCAAAATGGCTTGAAAAAAACTCGAAGATTTTTTTAATGAGTGAGCCAACAAGAGGCATTGATATAGGTTCAAAAGCAGAAATATATGAGATTGCAGAGAGCCTCTGCATGCAGGGAGCTGCAGTGCTTATGGTATCCGGGGAACTTCCCGAAATCCTTTCAGTGTCGGACAGGGTTATAGTAATGAAGGATGGAAAAATCGTTAAGGAGTTTATCACAAAACAAACTTCACAGGAAGAACTTATGCATCATGCAACTGCGTGATGAAATTTTTTGCATTTGTTGTTATTGGTCTGACTGATTTGGATTTTTATTGAATTTTTTTAAATATTTTAGCAAATGAAAGGCCTATAAATGGATGGAAAAAGTCTGGAAAAAAAGAAAAGCAACTTTAAGCTGAGCGACACTCTTATACTGTTTATTGCTCTTGTCGTAATTGTTGTAGTTTTTACTGCTATAAGAAGCGAGTTCTTTTCTTATGATAATATCAGCACCATGCTTAAAAATATGGTGATGACAGGCATACTTGCATTGGGGCTGACACCGCTTATGATAGCAAGAGGTCTGGATATTTCTTTTGGAGCAAGCATCTCTTTTACAGGAGTATTAATGGCTTATTTATATAATTTGGGGATTGGATTGACTTTCTCTCTTATTATCGGAGTCATTGCTGCTGTTATAATAGGTTTTATAAATGGTCTGCTGATTGAGAAGTTTGACCTTATCCCAATCATCCTTACACTCGGAATGATGTCCATTTTAAGCGCACTGGGGCTGGTTCTGAGTAAAGGACAATCTATTTCAATGCTCACTGATCCGCTATATTATTTCGCAACGAAAACATTTTTAAAAATACCTATTTCGCTATTTATCCTTATTATTTTCATAATTATATTCTGGTTTATTATGACATTTACAAAAGTTGGAAGGACCATTTATATAATCGGGGCAAATCCGAAAGTGGCGACTCTTTCAGGCATAAAGGTGCAAAAAGTCAGGATACTATTATACACATTTATGGGACTGGCAGCAGGCATAGCTTCAATTGTAATGGTCTCAATGACAGGTGTCGGAAATCCACTGGCAGGCGCAAAAATGGCATTGCCTGTTCTGTCAGCAGTGGTGCTTGGCGGGATATCGCTTGCCGGGGGGGCTGGCAGTGTATGGGGCACTATAATAGGTGTCCTTATAGTTTCAGTTATATTTAATGGTCTTTCCGTTTCAAATGTCCCGTCATATTTTATACAGGTTTTCCAGGGCCTTGCCCTGATATTAATAGTTTCACTTTATGAAATAAGAAATCAGAGAGCTGCAAGGAGATGATATAAATTAAATGGCTGACACCGAATTAAATGTAAATAAAAAGAGTGGCTGGCAAAAGATAAATATATTTAAAGTTAATTCCATTGCCCCGAGTCTTGTTATAGTGTTTATAATTATGTGTGCAATTTTTGGAGGGATAAACCCACAATTTTTAAGCTTTGTTAATTTAAAAACAATAATATCTGGCTTAAGTGTTTACGGCATGATGGCGGTTGGCCTATCATTTGTGGTGCTTACAGGTAATTTTGATGTATCAATAGGCTCAATAGTCGGGATATGCTCCATTGTGATGGCAATGATGTTTAATATCGAAGGCGTCATTATGCCAATTCCGGTGATAGTTCTCATCGGTCTTGTACTCGGTTCCCTTGTTGGGGCACTTAATGGATTTCTTGTAACAGTAGTAGGGATAAATTCAGTTATAACAACTCTCGGCACACTTGCAATACTCAGAGGTATTTCACTTCTTCTGGCTAATAAACCTGCACTGATAGGCAATAAATTATATATTGCAATGGGCAGGGGATTTATTGCAAAGGCAATTCCATACAGCTTTGTTTATCTTGTTGTTATATTCATAGTAGCATATCTGGCTCTTCGATTTACTAAATTCGGCCGGAATATTTATCAGGTAGGCTCCAATGCAAATGCGTCAAGACTAGCAGGCATACCTGTAAAAAGAACACAGTTTCTGGCATTTGTTGTAGCCGGCTTTACCTGTGGCATAAGCGCGTTTTTAATGACAAGCCAGGCAGCATTTGCACAGGGTGAATTTGGTACAGGTTTTGAATTTACAATTTTAACAATAGTCGTGCTTGGCGGCATCTCACTTGCTGGCGGCAGGGGTACTCTTATTGGTGTAGCCGTTGCATTAATGATAATTAATTCAATAGCAAATGGGCTTACAATGATTGATATTCCAGTTTTCTGGCGCGAAGCTTTTAATGGGATTATTCTTATTGCTGCAATACTTATAGACTCCATAAGGGTAAGAAGAAGAGAACTGCTAAAAGCCTGATAAAATCTATTAATTAATTTTAAAATTTGAACTGGAGGTCACAAATGGAAAAATTAAAAGTCGGTTTTGTTGCAGGTTTTATGGAAGGCTTTTCTACAAAGGGCCTGGAGTATTTCAAGGCTTACCAGAAAGACTTAAAAAAAATGGCAGACAAGTACGGGTTTGAGCTTCATGTAATCGATACTGTAATGGTAAACAATCAGCAGGCGACAAACATCCGCAAAGAGATAGAGGCAAAGCAGCTTGATTTTGTAATGCTGTTTCACCCCTCATACATAATAGGCGACAATGTCTATGAGATAATGAAATCAGGCGCAAACTTCGGGCTCTGGGCAATAGAAGAGCTTTCAGAAACAGGCCCCATGACATTTGCCTCATTTGTAAACATTTCACAAAACATCGGCATATCAAAGCACAACTTCCTGGCAAGCCCTGTAAAAACCAAATGGTTTTTTGGAGACGTGGAAAACAAGTTTTTTAAAAACCGTTTTGACATAACAATAAAAGCCCTTATTGCCGCCAAAGCAATAAAGAATGCAAAAGTTGCCCAGATAGGAAAGCTTGCAGACGGACACATAAACCACATGGCAAATCCGAGGGCAATATATCAGTATCTTGGAGTTGACGTGACCCGCGACTATGAAGTGGAAGATATTATTGCATTAGGGGATAAAATGCCTGCTAAAGAAGTAGACAGGGTATTTGGCGCAGTGACCTCTTCTGCAAAAATAAGCCGTGTGTCTGAAGAAAAGGTGCGTGACAGCGTCAAGATGTACCTGGCAATAAAAAAGATATGCGATGAAAATAACTACAGCGCAGTGGCGTTTAGCTGCTGGCCAAAGCTCATGCCGCTAAAGGAAATGGTAGGATGCCTTACCAACTCTCTTCTTAACAGTGATGGCATAGCTGCAGGCTGCGAGGCAGACATAATGGGCACAATATCTATGCTTGTATTGCAAAAGCTGACAGGTGTTCCTGTTGCCCTTATGGACCTTGCAAAATTTGACGAAAAAGACCAGTCGCTTCTTTTATGGCACTGCGGCTCAGCTCCGTTTGAGATGGCAAATGAGCGCGGGGTGACCTGCGAAAAGCACTACTTTGCAGACTATGCAGAAAGTGTAAAGAACTGCGGCCCAATAACTGACATGGTATTTAAGAAAAGTGACGTGACAATTTTTAGGCTCTCGGGTGAAGGAGATAAGTTCTATTATGTGACAGGTAAGTTTTTTGACCCTGAAAAGAAATCATTTTCCGGCAGCCGGGGCTGGGTAAATGAGCTAAAATTCTATGATGAGCCAATAGGCGCATGGGATCTTGCAAATACATTTTTGACAAATGGTCTGCCACACCACTTCCCGATAGTGCTGCAGAATGTCGGGGCATATCTTGAAGAATTTGCATACTGGACAGAGCTTAAGAAAGTAAGAAGGTATGACTACAGAGATTACCTTTATGTGTAAAGCGCATAAATATTTAAGCGCAATTTTTATAAACAGACTGTGCATTTTAATTTATTAATCACATTTGAAAAATAGCTCAGGTGCAATTTAAGAAATTAATAAACTTAAGGAGCATAAAAAGTGAAAATTAATTTTGAAGAGATGCGCTCTCCTGAAATCGGGGAATTTATTAAGAATAATGGCATGGTCATAGTTCCTATTGGCGCATGTGAGGTGCACGGCAGGCACCTGCCGGTAATCACAGACACAAAAATGGCTTACAGTGCCTCAATCGATGCTGCCAGGAAGATGGAAGGAAAGATCCCTGTGTCGGTGCTGCCTGCAGTCTGGTTTGGCTATTCTGTGGCAATACTTAAAAACTGGCCGGGAACAATTACCATAAGGCCAAAAGTGCTGATAGATCTGCTGTATAATATATGTCAGTCACTTATTGATATGGGTGTTGATAAAATCCTGATAGTCAATGGCCATGGCAACAATCCCGGAGTTATTGACGTTGTTGTGCGCTCAATAGGAGATGATTTCAAAGTTTTTTGCGGAATGACCAATATTTTTGATTGCTGGGACAGGGAATATGTTCGACAGAACCGAAAATCAAAACCTGGCGGCATAGGGCATGCCTGTGAAATAGAAACAAGCGTAATGCTGCATCTGGCAGAAAATCTTGTAGATATGAGTGTTGCGGATGATACTGATATTATGAAGAGCGACCTTAATACCTGTCCGGTGGACTGGGGAATTTCAAAAAAAAGAAAACTTTATCTTTCAACATGGTATCTTGAAAAC
>MWAX01000026.1 GCA_002068775.1 Actinobacteria bacterium ADurb.Bin346
CAATCCTTGAATAGACCTCATCCGGATATACCACAGTCCCGCTGTATCCCTGTATAAGCTCCATCACAACTGCAGCCTGCATCCCTGTACCTTCATTTTCGATAGTGCCTTCAAGAACATCTACGCAAGTTAAATTGCATGACGGGTATTTAAGCTTGAAAGGGCATCTGAAACAATTTGGTGTTGGGCTGAGATGGCATCCCGCGGCGCGAGGCCCAAATGCTTCATTTCCAAGAGATGAAAGGCTCATTGAGCCCATTGTCTTTCCATGCCAATCGCCCCAGAATGAGAACATCTCATACTTTCCACCTTTTATTACTCTTACAGCCCTCAGGGCAGCTTCGACTGCTTCTGAGCCTCCGCAGTAAAGCTGTATGCCACTGATGTTTCCTGGGAGAAGTGATGCCAGTTTTTCCAGAAACAGAGTTTTTACAGGTGTCGTGAAATCATGGCAGTTCATTAATTTGTCAGCATAAAGCTTTATTTTCTCCGCCACTTTCGGATGGCAATGGCCTGTACTGTTGCAGTATATGCCTGCAGAAAAATCTATATATGTATTTCCGTCCACATCAGTCATGATGTTTCCCTGGCCGCTTTCCCATACGACCGGGAACTGTTTTACCTGGCTTGAATACCCCCTCATATGCTTTGCTGCACGCTCATGCCAGCTTTTTGATTTTGGCCCCGGTGGTGTGACTATTATATTAGGTATTTTTATATTTCTGTCCGATGCTTCTGTCATATTTGATCTCCCGACTCTAAATGTAATGTCAAATTAAATATTAAAAATTTAAAAAAACTATTTTAATATATCCCGTATTTGTGTATTGCATTTATAAAAGCAACAAAATTTTCAAAGGGGATATAATTTACAATCGAATGGGAAGAACTGCAGATATACCCGTATCCCGGTTTCAGCACATCCATATGTTCCTTAATGTCTTTTCTCACATCTTCCGGAGTTCCCTTTGCCAGCGGAAACTCGATGTCTATATTTCCCCAAAGCGCTATATCCTTGCCAAACCGCTGCTTATAGTCCCTGTAATCAACACAATAAGGGTCCATCGGGTTTAATGCGTCAACCCCATATTCTATAAGCCATGGCACAATGTCATCTATTTTGCCGTCACTGTGGCACATTACTGCAATTCCGGCTTCCTTTATCGGATCCATTATTTTTTTATAACGGGTAAACCAGAGCTCCTTAAGCAGTTTTGGCGGCAGGAAAAGGCCGCTTTTAAACCCGAAATCATCTGCTGTATAAACCCAGTCAATCTTTTCCTTTACAAGCGCTTTTGAAAACCTGACCCAGTATTCTGTGCTTACATCAAACATATATTCTATAAAGCCATAGTCTTCATAAACATCAATCATAAAATCATTCAGGTCCATCAAAAACTCATTTATTGTCATCACAAAAGTAGCATAAACAATTCCGACACCTATTTTTGTTCCCTCTACTGCCTGTTTGTACTCCCTGACATAAATCATCTTCTTCTCAATATCTTCATCTGTAGGCATAACCAGTCTTTCAAAATCCTGCTTCGTTTTGACCGGCTTTCCGCTTATTGGCACATGCCTGCCTTCTTTATCAGACATTTTAAATGGAGTCCACAATGCTTCAAGTATTATTGAGTCCTGACCGATTATCTGGCATATCTCTATCCAGTCTCTTGGATACATAGGCCTTACTTTGCTTTCGTCAACTGCTCCTTTAGCAGGATCGCCGCCGTATGCCAGGGAATTGCCGCCATATCTTCCCAGAAGTTTCTCCACTATTTTATCTTCTATTACAACTTCAAAGTTTGGCACCCTGTCCACAGGCTGTCTTCGCATCGCGCCGGTGAGTCTTGCAATATCAGGCTCGCCCATATATGGTTCAAAGCCTAAAATACTTCTCCTTAAATCTGCCGCATCCTGCGTTGTTTTGGCAATGCTATTATCCATGCTTTGTTTTTTAGTTTTCCTTTCCTATGTTTACATTAAATATTTTTTACAGAACTATTAATATCAATCCGGGATTTTTTACCTTTCAGCCCCTGGAAAGTCTTATTATATTTTCCCAGTTCTTCTTCTGCCCTACTGATATATTCAAGCGCACTTTCCCTCTTCCTTAATACAGAGTTTATGTAAAGGGCATCAAGAATAGCAGTGAAAGACATCTTGGAAGGCAGGTCTATGCGCTGGTACTGAGCATGAACCGGGGCAGTATATATGCTTATTTCAGAGTACTCAGTAATTGGCGATTTCATGAAAGAAGTCAGGCATATAGTTTTTGCTCCATTATCCCTCGCATTCTTCATGCAGTCGACAACCTCCCGGGAGGCACCTGAAAAAGAAATTCCTATTACAGCGTCTTTTGAGGTGCACTGGGTGGAAATCAGACGCTGCATGTAGGACTCTTTGTCATAAACACTGTTAAAACCTGCGGTTGTAAACTTTGTATATGCATCAAGAGCCACAGATGTTGAAAAGCTAACAGCAAAAAAAATAATTCTTTTTGAACTTGTAAGAATTTTTATAGCACGGGAAAATTTATCATAATCAATGATTGAAAGAGTCTCTTGAAGGTTTGAGCACATTTTTTCAAAAATGTTCTTTGTGATTGATTCAATGCTGTCCTCATCTATATTTTCAACTTCTATGTTCATCCCGATGGCCATGTCCCTTATCAGTGCAACCTTAAAATCTTTAAAGCCTTCAAAACCAAGCTTTTTTGAAAACCTGAAAACAGTAGGAAGGCTGATATTGAGCTTTTTTGAAAGATCTTCTATCTTAAGGTTAAATATTTCTTCCGGGTTACTTAAGATATATTCTGCTATGAGTCTTTCAGACTCTGTCATATCAAGAGCCAATGTTTTAAGCCGGGTGAGTACATTTATATGATTATCCATTTAAATACCGTAAATTATTTACATTATATCAATAATTAATATAAATTATTTACATTATATAACAGAAAAAAAATAAAAAGCAAGTTATGTTAGCATCTAAAATTCCGTGATGGATTTTCATTAAATCTTTTTTCCCAGTAACTGTCCCATTCTCCATTTAACTTAAGTAACCTTAATCGCAGCAACTTTGCTGCATTTTTATCATACCAGCTCATGCCTCTTAGTTTAAATCTTCTTGCAACTAAAATATCCACTGTTTTTTCAACAACACCTGATCCAAGTATTCCTACCTTTTTATAGTTTTCTATTCCATCTCTATTTGACCTTATATATACATAAAGAGATCTTAGTTTTTCTTTTTTGTCCGGGTCCCTGCACCTTTTTATGTCAAGCTTAATGTTTTCTAAAAGAGAAGCCGCTTCGCCATAGTATGCAAGCTGGGTAAGCGTATCTGCTATCTCAGAATTTTGCTTTCCATAGGCCAAATTTATGTTTTTTGCCAGATGCCAGGGATCAAGAAGATATATTGCCTGGCCAAACATTTCCTTTTGCAGTTTTTTTATCCATGGCATCCCGTCAGCTACAAAGATGACAGTGGCCGCTCCAAACACACCCATCTTATGGCAGGACAAGTAAAAGTTCTGTTTAAACTTCTCTATACCGTCAAGCGTTGCATAGATATTTTTGTCAAGTATTAGGTTTCTTTGCTTTGATATTTTAGCTGAGCGTGAATAAATTATTCCCACCTTTGCATCCATCCAGGAGCCGCTTTTTCTGTCATTTATGCCTGTAGAGTCCACCTGCACAATTGCCAAGCTCTTGCGGGCTGCCCCAGCAGGAAAGACAGCTTTTGTATCAAATGCGGTCTTTCTCTCTTTCTCATCTTCTTCAAGAAGCTTTGCTCCTTCGAGGCAAGCCATATCAAGTATTGTCTGGGCACTTGCCTTTAATAGATGCAAGTTTTTTAACATACCTTGATGTTTTTGCATATGGAAGATCTGTTGCCAGGTCAAGCAAGGCCTCTGTTGTGCGGACGCTATGCTTGATGCCGCTGGGCATTCCTATTGCATCATCAAGTGGATAGTAATTAGCCCCGCATGTTTTGCATATCATTCTGGACCGCATGAAGGTGACTTTTCCACCAATTGTACAAATGGTTCTTTTCTCTTTGCCATTTTTTACTGGCAGATTACCACAAGTGCACCTTATGGTTTTTATTGCCAGCTTTTCAATACTTGCAAAAATATCTTTAATTATTTTTTCAAAGATCTCTTGTCTTAAATTTATTACTTCTTTTTCTATGCAATTTAAGCTGAAATTTTCAAGGCTCACATTGACATTTGAAAGCCTTATATTTATGCTTTTCATATTGGCCCCCTTTATTAAGTTGTCTTTTGTATCAACAACTATTTTAAAGTAGGGGCCTTTAAATTTCTATTTATTCATCACGGAATTTTAGATGCTTCCTTTAATGGCAGATTTTTACTAAGAGCAAATTTCATGGGGATATAAAATTTTTTTTAAGATATAATCTTATACTGCAAATATGCAGCAAATAACAGATATTTAACAGATAGGAGAACATTTTGGAAAATTTCAGGTTTCATAATACCA
>MWAX01000027.1 GCA_002068775.1 Actinobacteria bacterium ADurb.Bin346
TAAGTATTAACTATATATAAAACTTATAATTAATTAAAAGTATATCACAAATAAAAAATTTTTTAAATTTGTAAAAAAACAGGGTTGATGATTTCCTGCAAACGAAGGGTGCTGGGGTCCCTGATGATATTTATGACATTTTATATTTAAAGAATAAGACCAGCATCAAGGATGGCTGTATTAAGGCATATAGCAGCCTTAAGTCATAGCCTTATTTTTTGCTATTTCCCACAAACTGTCTTTCTCAGCAAGGCTCAGGCTTCTGAAATCAAGGCCTTTTTCCTCTGCATATTTTTCCATGAAATTAAATCTTGAAATGAATCTTTTGCAGGTATCCTTCAGTGATTTTTCGCAGTCGATACCAGTGTGCCTGCTTAAGTTAACTATGGTAAAAAGCATATCCCCTATCTCATCAGAGATCTTATTTGTATTACGGGAGTCCAGTTCTTTCTCAAGCTCGACTGTTTCTTCCTTTATTTTTTCAATGACTCCCTCTGTACCTTCCCAGTCAAAACCAAGCCTTGCTGCACGGCTCTGGATCTCATAGGCAAAATACAGTGCAGGCAATATAATCGGGATATTTGAAAACATTGAGCTTCTTTCCTGTTTCTCAGTGGCTTTATTGCAGACTTTATCCTGCCTTTCCTGGCGTTTTATATCTTCCCAGTTTGAAAGCACCTCACGGCTGCTCTGGACAACTTTTCCTGAAAATACATGCGGATGGCGTCTTATCAGTTTTTTAATTATAGCCCTTAACACATCCTCAATTTTAAATACACCATTGTCTTCTGCAATCCGGCTATGAAATACTACCTGCAGCATTATGTCGCCCAGTTCTTCTTTTAATTCCTGGTAGTCCTTCTCCTCAATGGAATAAACAGCTTCATATGCTTCTTCAACAAGATTTCTTTTTATTGTCTCGTGAGTCTGTTCCCTGTCCCAAACACATCCATTTTCACTGCGGAGCATTGCCATAACCTGCAGAAGCATGGAAAATAGTTCAGGAGGTGAGCTGATGCTGTCTGCCTTTTCAACTACAAATATGCTTTCTTTACCGGTTTTATCATGCATTCCAATCACTCTGCAGTTGTTGTATCTGTGGAAGTTGTTTCTATTGCGGTTTCTCTTGGCTCAAGTAACTGACCTTTTAATGATGAAGAATAAACAATCCCTGCCTTGTCAACAATTGAATACACAAAATCTTCCCAAACACTCAATTGTTTGTTGTTTAAAAGATAAGATTTTATGGTATCTTTTACTTCATCATAAGCTTTAAGATAAGGAGCCTGTTTTTCAACACATTTGATTATATGATATCCGAATGTGGTTTCGGCAATGTCGCTGACCTGTCCCACTCCCAGATCAAATGCAGCTTTCTCAAATTCTGGAACAGTCTGTCCCCTGCTTATAAAACCGATATCTCCGCCATTGGGCGCACTGGCAGTATCATCAGAGTATTTTTTAGCAAGCTCTGCAAAGTCGGCGCCATCTTTCAGCTGTTTCTGAATACTGAGTATTTTTTCTTTTGCTTCAGCTTTTATTGCATCATTTAATTCCTGCCCCTCAGGAATATTGAATTTTATCAGTATATGGCTCACTTTAACCTGCTCCGGCACCATAAAGAGTGTTTCTGCATTTTCATCATAATATTTTTTTGCATCAGTGTCGCTCACGGCAACGCCAGAAGTTGCTGCTGCAAATACTTTATCTCTTAGCAACTGTGATTTCACCTGGTCTTTAAGAAAAGCCTTTGTAATTTTCATATCCTTCAATTTCTTTTCAAATGCAGCTTCCGACTCATAATTCTTAATAAGAGAGCTTATCTCATCAGTAACTTCCTTGTCCGTTACAATAATTTTATTATCAGCAGCATAATTCTCAATAAGTTTCATAACAATGATTGAATCCAGCAGGTTTTTCCGCAAAACAGTGTATTTGGGGTCTGATTCTGCAGGCACTGATGCAGGGTTCTGGTTTTTCAAAAATTCTATATAATCATCCATTTCTTTCTGGGTGACTTTGCCTCCATCAAATTTTGCATAAGTTTTCGTGAGGTCCAGTCCTATACCAAGGTAGAAAAACAGCAGCCACGCAGTAAAGCCAAGGACAGCGACAACTGCTCCGATTATCAGCCCTATTTTACCGCCTTTTGAAAGCCTGGTTTTTTGTCTTTCTCTCTGAATCTCCAGTTTCCTCTTTTTTTCAGCTTCCTTTGCTTCCCTTTTTACAACTTTCTTGCTTCTTTTTACTTTGATCTCATTTTTTGAAGTTTCAACCGGCTCTTCGTCCCAATGGTAAATTTCTTTATTATCTTTCCGAATATCTTCTTTATCGTCCAAAATACTGCCCTTTCATTCTAAAATGTGTTTTTTATAATGCTAAAAACCTATAATATTTTCCATATTTTCATTGCCTGCCCATTGCCTGCCGGCAAGAAAATACATATATTCTTATACTTAACCTTAAAGATTTTAAGTTTTTAAACAATCTTTTGCAATTATAATATGAAAATAAAATGTTTTAATTATATCTGTTCAGATTTTTTAAGCTTTCCAGCACAAGTTCAAGAGTTACATTCTTTTCAGTACCTCTGACTATTATTTCCCTGTTCCTGGGAAGATATATAAGTTCAGGATTTTCACTGGAAAGCCTGGGAGCCTTTTCAATACTTAAGTTTATTTTTCTAAAATAAACTCCTTTAGTTTTTGAATACAGCACCTGCTCCACCTGCGCTGTTTTTGCAGCCTGCTTTATTCTTGCAATATTAACCAGGTTTGACAGTACTTCCGGCATATTGCCGTATCTTTCTTCCAGATTCTCTGCAATCTGCAGCGCTTCATTCTGGTCTTTTAAATTACCGAGTGCCCTGTAAATATTAACTCTTTCTCTTTCGTTCTTAATATAGTTCTTCGGAATATATGAACTGAATGGCAGCTCTATTTGCACATTTATATCCGGCTGCACCTTCCGGCCTTTTAACTTTTCAATTTCCTCCCTTATTATCTGGCAATACATATCAAAACCAATGCTATTTATATTGCCGTGCTGTTTTGCTCCAAGCAGATCACCTGCGCCTCTTATTTCAAGATCTTTCATTGCAATCTTATATCCGCTTCCGAGCTCCGTGTGCTCTGCAAGTGTTTTAAGTCTCTGGAAAGCGGTAAGGTTAAGGATTCGCCTGTCAGGATAAAAAAAATAGGCATAAGCTTTCTCCGATGACCTGCCTACCCTGCCTCTTATCTGGTAAAGCTGGGAGAGCCCAAACCTGTGGGAATCATCAACAATTAAGGTATTTACATTAGAGATATCCATTCCGGATTCAATTATTGATGTGGTGAGAAGAATGTCATATTTTTTTTCAAGAAAACCCTGCATGATTTTCTCAATTTTTTTTCCCTCCATCCTGCCATGAGTCAATGCAATCCTTGCGCCCGGAACCAGTACGCTCAGTTTATATTGTTTTTCCTGTATATCGCTTATCCTGTTATGCACATAATATACCTGCCCTCCCCTTCGCATCTCACGCTCAATAGCCATCCTGATGACAAAGTCATTTCTCTCACCAACAAAAGTCTCTATAGGGAAACGTCCGCTGGGGTGAGTATCTATCTGGACTATGTCCCTTATCCCGGTAAGCGACATATAAAGTGTCCTTGGTATTGGAGTTGCAGTCAAAGTCAGCACATCCACCTCTTTTTTATAAAGCTTTATTTTCTCCTTGGCGTTCACACCAAACCGCTGCTCTTCATCCACTATTATTAATCCAAGATCATTTGGCCTGACATCTTCTGAAAGTATGCGGTGTGTTCCTATGAGCATGTCTATTTTTCCATCCATAAATTTATTTATGATCGACTTCTGCTCTGACATCGTCCTGAAGCGGCTTATTACTTCAACGATGACAGGAAAATTTTTATATCTTTCAGAAAATGTCCTGAAATGCTGGTCAGCCAGGATAGTTGTCGGTACAAGCATAAGCACCTGTTTTGAGTTCTCAATCGCTTTAAAAGCTGCTCTTAATGCAACTTCTGTTTTTCCAAATCCCACATCTCCACAGACCAGAAGATCCATTGGCTTTGGGATTTCCATAAGTTCCTTGACATAGCCAATTGCTTTTAGCTGATCCGATGTTTCACTAAACGGGAAAAGGTCTTCCATTTCTTTCTGCCAGGGTTTATCCGCTTCAAAGGCAAAGCCGTCTGCAGAGTTGCGCACAGCATACAGTGCTGCAAGGTCCACAGCAAGTTTCTGGACAGAGTTTTTGACTCTGTTTTTCAGCTTATCCCATTGCTTTGAATTAAGTGCAGAAATGGCTGGGGTTTTATCTCCAACATACTTATGTATTCTGTCAGATTGCCAGGTTGGCACATATAATTTGTCTCCGTCAGCATATTCAATTAAAAAATATTCTCTCTTATTTCCGTTTACCTGGTCAGAAATTATATCTACATATCTGCCAATCCCATGAGCTTTATGCACAATAAAGTCTCCCGGCTCAAAGTCCCCCGCTGTGCCTGCCGCCAGTAACTTACTGTCAACTGATATGTCTTCAAGCTGTTCAAATATATCCAGCTCTCCATAAATGGAATCTGAGGAAGACTCATACCCGCTTAATAAAGTCTTGTTGAAAAGGTTGGCAACACCCTGTGCCGGATTTAATTGATTGTCCCGGTTTATTTTAGAAAGCGCTTCTGTGCTGAAATGATTTTTAATGGATATCCCGGCATCAAGCAATACCTGCGATATTTTTTTTAATCTATCCAGACTGCTCATTGATATTAGTATTTTCCTGGATGCTTTGAGGTCTTTTCTTAAATTGGCAATAAATATTTCAGAATTTCCGAAGCTCTTTTTTTGCCTTTTAATATCACTGAAATAAAAGGAGCTGCCGGCTCTGCCGGCTTCAAAACCTGATGATATAAGGTCCAGAAAAAAACCTGTTTCTTTTATTTCATTGCTTTCCAGATAGTCATGTGCAAGGAAGTTATCTTTAAGGTATTCTTCTCTTGTTTTTTTATCGCTGATAAAAAAATCTCCCTGCCGGCCGTCCCGGGCATCGGCTTCATAAGACCTGTAGACAAGATCTACGTCACTTTTTAATTTAAGTTCCACTTCGACCGGGTCACAGATCACAACACTGAATTTATCAATGCAGGTCTTTAAATATCCAATAAGGCTAAATTTTCTGCTTTGCTTATCACTGAAAGCTCCATTAAATATATTTATTTTTGGAAATATTTTTAAATTCTCAATACTTAAAACCAGTCTCTGGTCCCGAATGTCATATGTAAAAATTTTTTTCACTTCATCTGTAAGCAGGTCCAGCCTTACAGGATCAGCTGAAGCAATATCAAATATATCAAATACGTCTCCTCTTGCTGAAAACTCGCCCCGGTCATACACCCGATTCATCCGTTCATACCCCATCTCCAAAAGAGAAAGTATTATTTTTTCCCGGTCAAGCTTTTGGCCTTTTTTTATTTCAATGCTTTTCTTTCCAAAATGCTCCTGCAGAGGGAAAAGGTCTATTATTGAATTGCTTGTGGCAAAAATAATAAAAGGCTCTTTTAAAACAGAATATTCAGAGGCTGTTTTTAATATCTCCAGACGCTGGGAGAGGCTGTCCTGTGAGATTGTCCTGTTTTTTTTATAAATACCACTGCCTAAGGCAGGATATAAAAATATGTTTAAGGCATCATCATTTATTGACTTTATTTCCCTAAAGAGCCCCTCCGCTCTTTCAGCTGTTGCAGTAAGGACAACTGCCGGAACTGCAGAAGATTTCGAAAGGGCTGAAATTATAAAAGGCCAGATATCTTCATCAGAAACAATGCTGCCGCGCGGACTGTCATGCGGACTGCTGTGTGGTCCGCCGTTTGGGCTGCCGTTTGGACTGTCATGCGGAAACTGCTCTTTTTCATTGGCAGACGCAGCATTGAAACACTTGTTAAAGAAATCCTGCCATTGCTTTTCATCAATAAATCTATTTAAAAAAACCATTGCATAAAGCTCCAGAGATAAGGAAATTCAGAAGACATTAAAAAAATTGTTTAAAAATTAAAAATAAAAAAACAGTGATGCCCGCCCTAAAACTCTCATACCGTCTTTCTTAGAGATTATTGTATTTATTCATAGTATAATCTATGCCATTTATTATATAGTCATTTATTGCTTCAACTGTCACGGGCAGCATATTTTTAAACTCTTCTTTTTCAGTTTTTAAAAAGTCTGAAAGCACAAAATCTGCGGGGTCTTTTCTGCCGGGTGGCCTGCCGAGGCCAAATCTTAATCTGTCAAAATCAGTGCTGTCGATATGTTTTGCAATTGATTCAAGTCCATTGTGTCCTCCTGTTCCTCCGCCGTTTTTAAGCCTGATCTTTCCAAACTCAATATCCATATCGTCATGGATAACAAGCAGCCTGTTTTTCCCAGTCGCATTTTTCAGTGTTCCCGTAAAACCTGAGCCTGATATCCCGGAACTCCTGCCATAGTGAGAAACTACAGATTCAACAGCAGCGCCGCAGTTATTCATGAAGGTAAGGGGTTTTACAAGCAGGATATCATTATCCATATATGAAACTTCTGATATTTCACTGTTGAATTTTTTAAATGATGAAGAGCTTTCATGCTGGCTTAAAAAAGCATCGGCTATAACAAACCCTGCATTATGCCTGGTTTGCTGATATTCTTTGCCCGGGTTTCCAAGCCCCACAATAAATATCATTAATGTCTTCTTTACTGTTACTGTTCTTCTTTTTCAGCAGCTTTTTCCTTGGCTATGACTTCCGGCTCTTCGCCTTCTGCCTCTTCCTCAGCAACTGGCTGCTCAACAACAAGATGGGTCGGATGGATTATCGATACTATTACTTCTTCGGGATTATTTAAAATCTTTATCTCTTCCTCAGGAATAATATCTGATACTTTCACGCTCTGGCCCATTTCAAGATTTTTGATGTCATAAACAATTTTTTCTGGGATATCTGTCGGCAGGCATAAAATGCGGAGTTCCCTGAGCCCGCGCTGGACAACCCCGCCGCCTTCTTTTACTCCAACTGCTTCTTCTTCGTTTAGAATTGAAACAGAAACTGTAGTCTCAACTTCTTTTTTCATCTGAATGCGGATAAAGTCCACATGCAGGAAGTCAGCGCTTATAGGATCTTTCTGGAATTCTTTTATAAGAGTGGTTTCTTTCTTTTCCCTGCCGTCTTCCTTAAAATGCATATCAAAAATAATATTTGACATGCTCCTGTTTTTTAATATCTCCTTAAAATTTTTTTTGTCGATTTTTATGCTTAGAGGCTTTTCTGCCTGTCCATATATTGTTGCAGGGATAAAACCCTCTGCGCGCAACCTTCTTGAAGCATTCTTTTTAAGTTCATCTTTATTTCTTTTTACTACATTTATTACAGTATTGCTCATTTTTTACCCACCTCGAAACAGTAATTAAACATAAATTAAACATAAATTAAATTAAACAAGATTTTCGCCCTTGAATAACTCGCTGACAGATTTGCAATCATAAACCTTTTTGATTGTTTTTGCAAGCAGGCCCGCAATTGAAACTACTTTTATCCTTTTACTGTCAAACTCTTTTTTAATGGGCAGTGTATTTGCAACAACTATTTCTTCTGCCCTTGTGCTCTGCATAACATCTATTGCATTTCCACTGAATATAGGATGCGTCGCCCCCACATAAACCTTGCTTGCATTGAATTTGAACAGCATATCTATTGCTTCGCATATTGTCCCGCCGGTATCTATCATATCATCAAATATGATTGCTTCCCTGCCTGCAACTTCACCAACAAGGTGATCTATTTTTGCTTCATTCGGGCCAGGCCTGATTTTATCAAGTATTGCAAGCGGCAGGTGGAGCTGGCTCGCAAAAATACTTGCTCTTTTTACGCCACCAACATCAGGGCTTACAACTACGCCATTTTTTATGTTTTTTGTCTTGAAATAATTTGCGATAATGGGTATTGCTGTAACATGGTCAACAGGGATATCAAAAAACCCCTGAATTGTTGCTGTGTGGAGGTCAACCACTATGAGCCTGTCTATTCCTGCAACTGTTAAAAGATCTGCTATAAGCTTTGCTGTAATGGGCTCACGGCCTTCAGCTTTTTTATCCTGCCTTGCATACGGATAATGCGGAATTATGCAGTTTATCATTCCTGCAGATGCGCGTTTTAATGCATCCAGCATTATAAGAAGCTCCATAATGTTGTCGTTTACCGGGTCTCCGCATGATTGCATGACAAATACATCCGCGCCGCGGACACTTTCTTCAAACTTTATATGTATCTCACCATTTTTGAATTTATGCCTTGTAACATCTCCTGCGCTTATCCCAAGATGCTCTGCGACTTTTTCAGTGAGCTCGGTATTTGAAGAGCCTGAAAATAATAGCAGCCTTTTATTGCTCGGGTAATCTCTCATTAATAAATACTCCTTATCACATTAAGTTATAAATTAATTTTTTATTTGTCTTTTGACTCAAGTTCTTTTTTCTCTTTTAGCTTTTTCTCCCTGAACCTTACAGCCCCACCCTCAATGTTTGCCTGCGGACAACGTTCAATTGCAAGGCTGTCGGGGGGAACGTCTGTTCCTATTACTGAGCCTGCAGCAGTAATTGCGTCTTTTCCTACCCTGACCGGTGCTACAAGCATGGTATCAGAACCAATAAATACGCCATTTTCTATAATGGTTTTATTTTTGAGGAAGCCGTCATAATTGCATGTTATTGTCCCTGCACCGATATTTACTTTTTCTCCTATTTCTGCATCTCCAATATAGCTCAGATGGGGAACCTTGCTGCCTGCAGCTATGTAAGACTTCTTTATTTCACAGCATGCCCCGATCTTTACATTATCAGCAGTTACTGTTCCCGGCCTTACAAAGCTTGTCGGCCCTATATTGTTTGAAGAGCCAATAATCGCTCCCTGCAGAACCGATCTGTTTATTCTGGTGCCGGGACCTATCGCGCAGTCTTCAATCTGGGTATCAGGCCCTATTATACACCCCTGGCCGATAGCAGTTTTACCTTTTATAAGGCATCCTGGTTCGATGACTGTATCTTTCTCCACAGACACTTCCGGCCCGATAAAAATACTTTCCGGAAATCTCATAGTCACACCTTCAAGCATCAGGGCCTCATTTATCCTTTTCTGCATCATTTTCTCAACATAAGCAAGCTGAGACCTGTCATTTATCCCCTGCACATTCCCGGGGTCATCTATTGCAATGGCAGATACTATATTTCCATTGCTGACAAGACCTTCGATTACATCAGTGAGAT
>MWAX01000028.1 GCA_002068775.1 Actinobacteria bacterium ADurb.Bin346
CTGCCTGTAAATGAGCTGAAATAGCAATTCCCTGAATAAGCATAGCACTGTGAACCATGCGCAAATACTTCCAGCTCAAACCCTTCTGATTTATCAGCTATACTTTTTATTTCTTTCAGCGTCATTTCCCGTGCCAGCACTGCCCTGGCAAAGCCCTCAGATAAAAGGAACCTTGCTGAACCGCTGTTGTGAGTGTTCATCTGTGTGCTTGCGTGAACTCTGGTGCCGGAAAACAGTTCTTCAACAATTCTGTAAATTCCCATATCCTGAATTATTATCCCGTCATTGCATAAGCTGATATACTCATTAAGAAAATGCGCTATTTCGGGTAATTCACTGTCTTTGACAAGAGTGTTTAATGTGAGGTATATTTTAACTCCACAGGCGTGGGCCTCATTTACAGCTTTTTTCAGCGACTTAAAATCAAAATTATCTGCATACGCCCTTGCACCGAATTTTTTGTATCCAAGATATACTGCATCAGCACCGGCATTTATTGCGGCTACCAGTTGTTGCCAACCGCCAGCAGGGCTGACGAGTTCGATTTTTTTTAGACAATTATTTATGTCACCCATTAAATAATCCTGTCAATAAGAGCGCTGCAGGTAAGAATACTGAAGACAGGCTTTAAATGCTATTTATACTCTGATATCATCTCTTCCAGCACAGGGATCCGTTTATTAAGCCCGTCTATTGCTGTCTTGAGCCTGTCTGTCTTTTTTTTATCATATGAGAGCATTTTTTTAACAGAGCTTACAGAGGTGCCGCAGGCTGTTTCTTTTGCGGCTATACTGCTTTCAGTCCTTATATAATTGTAAAAATCGCTTTCAAAGTATTGGGAATATTCAATGAGCTTTTCGAGAGGTAAGTCTTTCAGCTGCAGGTTTTTATCAATACAATACCTTATAATCCTGCCTATTATATTATGGGCATTCCTGAAGGATTCACCTTTTTTTACAAGATAATCAGCAGCATCTGTTGCTTCCATAAAACCTGTTTTGCAACTGCCTGGCATGTTTTTACCGTTAAAATCTATTTTCTTTAATACTGCCTTAAAAATATTCAGGCTTTCAATAGTCTCCCTATATGAGTTTAAAAATATTTTCTTATCTTCCTGCATATCACTGTTATATGCTGAAGGAAGACCCTTTAAAAGTATGAAAATCTGAATAAGGTTTCCAGTGACCAGCGCACTTTTTCCCCTTATAAGCTCAAGCACATCCGGGTTTTTTTTCTGCGGCATTATACTGCTCCCGGTGCAGAATGATTCATCAATATTTATTAACGAAAACTCAAATGTATTATATAAAATAAGATCCTCGCAGAATCTGCTTAAGCCAAGCATTGCCATGCTGCAGCAGTATATAAAATCGATTATAAAATCCCTGCTGCCGACAATGTCCATGCTATTTTTTCCGGTTTTTGAAAATTTCAGCAGTTTTGCGAGCAAACCGGTATCGACAGGATAACCGCTCCCGGTGCATGCTCCCGCGCCGAGCGGCAGGAAATCACAATCTTCAAAACAAATAAGTAGTTTACTGGCAACTCTGAAAAACTTTTCAAAATATGAAAGTAAATAATGCGAGACCAGCACAGGCTGGGCTTTTTGCATATGAGTGTAGGCAGGAAATACCGTAGTCAGATTTTCCTGCGCCTTTGTTAAGACTTCATCCAGAAACGCATGGATTGACTGCAGCATCTCAATTATTGCCTGTTTGAGCATGATAAGCTCATCAGTCACTATCTGGTCGTTCCTGCTCCTGCCCGTGTGAACCTTGCGCGCTGGCTCTCCAGCTATTTTTAAGAGTTCACATTCTACAAGACTGTGAATATCTTCATAGACACTGAAATCAGCATCACCGGCCTCTATTTTACTTAATATTTTTTTTAAGCCATTGATTATCTCAATAAGCTCAGTTTTTGAAATAATCCCGATACTTTCCAGCCCGATAGCATATGCTGCCGTACCGGTAATATCCTCCCTGTAAAGTTGCCTGTCTATCGTAATTGACTGGGTGAATTTTTCAGCTATGATGTCCGGTGGGCTTTTAATTCTTCCTTTCCAGATTTTATCCTTTTTCATAATCTTACCTTTTTTATTTATCAGCCAATGGCTCCGGCTCACTCTCTGAAAACAATGTAAAAAATTATAAGTGCCCGAGCTATTTTTTTATTCTTCCTTTAATACCAAGTATCTCATAAGGGTAACCCCATATTTTTATAAAACTTTCCGAATGCTTTGAATCAAACAGATCACCTTTATCATAAGTGGCAAGGCTGTATTCATAAAGCGAATTAGCAGATTTTCTGCCGCATATCATAAAATTTTTATGCCCCATTTTGAATTTTATAGTGCCGCTTACAGGCTCCTGGCTGGCAACAATGAAGCTCTTAAGACAATCCATAAGCGGTGTAAACCACAAACCATAATAGACCATCTCCGCCATTTTTTCTTCCAGCAAGTACTTATAATGCAGGAGTTCCCTGTCAAGGACAAGGCTTTCAAGCTGCCTGTGCGCTTCAATCAACACAACGGCTGCCGGCGCTTCGTATATTTCTCTTGATTTAATGCCCACAAGGCGATTTTCAATCATATCTGATCTTCCTATGCCATAAGAGCCCGCCAGTACAT
>MWAX01000029.1 GCA_002068775.1 Actinobacteria bacterium ADurb.Bin346
AACCGCCGGAAGGTCCCAGCATTGCTGCCAGTCCGCTTTTAAAGCCCGAGAAGACAGGAACTCCTGCAATGCCAAGCAATATATATTGCATCTGAGACATAAATGACCAGAAAGGCCCAATTGAAAAAGATGCAAATAATACTGTAAAAACTTGCATAGTAAAAGGGACAGGTGTAAAAGGAAGGTAAAAAAATGAATTTGCTGAAAGCCACATTAAAAGCACTACAGCAAGAGAAAGTGAATAATTGAGTAAAAGATTTTCAGAATATATTTTTATCTGCATGGACTTTTTTACAGTGCCGGTAGGACTGTAAACCGAGCCGTAAAAGATGTCCCGCACCGGATGAAGGGCTATAGCTGCCGGGTAATTATAAAATGATATATTTTCCATGTTTTACCTCATTTAAATTATTGCATGATATTACCTGTGTTAATGCCTTATAATTATAAACTGATAAACTGATATAATGATATTAAATCGACATAATGATATAAATCTATTTTTTACTGCTGCTTATATGTGCTTATATTATTATATTTGCTGCTCATATTATTCCAGAAACTTAAGTGACTGCAGTATCAAAAAAGACGCTTCAATGATTATAAAGTTTCAATAGCGCTCTTTATACGGAAGACAGAATTAAAAAATGAAACTCCGGTACTATAAATGCGTCTTTTAATACAATTTAAAATTTATGCATTTAAAGATAAATATTTAAAGAAAGACCTTATCTTATAACTAACAAATTTTATCTTAAATTATCTTGAATTATGGAGCCGGGACAAATCATAAAAATTAGTTTTGGAGGCAAATAATGCATTATTTTTTAACAGAAGAACAGCAAATGATAGTTGATATCTGCAGGCAGATTGTACAGGAAAGGATTTTACCTGTAAGGGCTGAATATGATGAAAAAGGCATTTTCCCAACAGAAATAATAAAAGAAATAGGGCAAAGCGACCTTTTCAGATTGTTCATTCCTGAGGAATACGGTGGTATGGGAACCGGTATATTTGAAGTCTGCCTTGCTACAGAGGAGCTCAGTAAAGGAGACTTAAGCGTGGCAACATCTTATGCTGCAAGCGGACTCGGATTAATTCCCATTCTGGTCATGGGAAATAAAGAACAAAAGAAAAAGTACCTCCCTGACCTTGCAAGCGGCGCAAAAATTGCCGCTTTCGGTCTCACTGAGTCTGAAGCCGGCAGTGATGCAAGCGCGCTGAGGACAAGGGCAGTAAAAGAGGGCGGCAGCTATATCATAAACGGCACAAAACAGTGGATAACCAATGGTGGAGAAGCCGAAATCTACACTATTTTTGCTGCAACCAATCCTGAAAAAGGCGCAAGAGGCATAAGCGCATTTATAGTGGAAAAAGGTACAAAAGGATTTGAATTCGGAAAAAAGGAAAATAAGTTGGGAATAAGAGCTTCTGCAACAAGAGAGCTTATATTTACTGACTGCAGGGTACCTGAAGAGAATATCCTTGGAGGCGAAGGGAAGGGCTTTATAACTGCAATGCGGACTTTTGATCAGTCAAGGCCCGCAGTCGGTGCGCAGGCTGTGGGGGTAGCGCAGGCTGCACTTGAGGAAGCATTAAATTATTCTAGGATAAGACACCAGTTCGGCCAGCCCATATCATCTTTCCAGGGGATACAGCATATGCTGGCAGACATGGCAACACAGGTAGAAGCTGCAAGAGCACTTGTATACCATGCAGCAAAAGTAATTGACAGTGGAGAGAAAAATATTTCAAAATTATCTGCAATGTCAAAACTTTTTGCTTCAGATACAGCCATGAAAGTTACAATAGATGCTGTCCAGATACTCGGCGGATATGGATATATGAAAGAATATCCGGTTGAGAAAATGTTAAGGGACGCAAAAATAACACAGATATATGAAGGCACTAACCAGATCCAGAAAAACATCATTGCACTTGACCTTATAAAGCGTGGGGCAGGGTGGTAAAAATTAAAATCATAGTCTGCATAAAACAGGTGCCGGGCACCACGGAAATAAGCATAAATCCTGAAACAAACACACTTGTAAGAGAAGGTGTCGAGACTATAATAAACCCTTTTGATACTTATGCCATAGAGGAAGGTGTAAGGATAAAGGAAAGGATTGAGCAGGAACCCGAAATGAAAGACGGGGCTGAAGTAATTGCAATAACGATGGGGCCCCATCAATCCGAGTCCATACTGAGAGAAGCCATTTCTCTTGGTGCGGACAGGGCAATTCTTCTTTCGGACAGGGCTTTTGCAGGAGCTGATACCTGGGCAACCGCCCTGACTTTGCAGAGCGCTATTAAGAAAATAAATGACTGGAAATTAATAATACTCGGCAAACAAACTCTGGATGGCGATACCGGACAGGTCGGTCCGGAGCTGGCGCAGATGATGCATATTCCCTTTATCGGTTATGCCAGCAGGATCACTGACATAAACAATAATAAAATCATTGTCAAAAGGCTGATGGAAGACAGGTATGAGACTATTCAGGTAAGATTACCTGCTGTAATTTCTGTAGGCAAAGATATAAATGTTCCGAGAGTTCCGTCACTCAGAGGTAAACTGAAAGCAAAAAATGAGCAGATACCTGTCTGGGATAAAAATGAGCTTGGCCTTGATGAATCAAAAACAGGACTGTCCGGCTCTTACACGCAGGTAATTAAAATTTTTACTCCAAAGCATCAGTATGAAACAGAAATGTTTGGCGGAAGCCCGGAGGAGCAGGTTGATAAGCTGTACAATAAGCTTAACGAACTTAATGTATTATAGAGTTTTTATTTGATTCAGTAATTGAATTTAAAATAATTAAAAAAAAAGGAAAAGAACAAAGTTGGAAATAAAAGTTGACCGGAATACATGTACAGGATGCGCCTTATGCAGGAATGTCTGCATGTATGATGCTATTGAAATAGTAAATAAAAAAGCGGAGATAAATGAA
>MWAX01000030.1 GCA_002068775.1 Actinobacteria bacterium ADurb.Bin346
AACAGTATTTCCTGTCCCGAGGCAATATCCTCCATTGGGCATACATATATCCAGCGTCTTTTTCACCCGTTCACGTATGGCCTTTTCATCGTTTCTGCATAAAAAATCAACATCTATTCCGCCAATTATGCTTATCTTTTTATGATAAAGCTCATAAGCTTCGGTGACTTCCATTATTGTATCTTCAAAAGAGTGCTTTGAATCGACTTTTACAAAATCAATAAGATCGTCCATCACTGACTCGAGATTTCCGCATGCGTGCAGAAGATAAGCTTTGCCATATTTATGTGCAATATCAGCACATTTTTTGTGCCATGGAAAAATCTTTTTTCTTAAAAAATCCGGTGATACAAGAGTGGAAGTTTTAAACCCCATATCATCTGAAGCCCATATAAAGGGTACGCATTTGTAACCGCACAGAATTTCAGTGTGCTTAAGGTAAAATGCCCCGATTTTTTCAAGTACTGCATCTATGAGGCCGGGCTCGTCATATATTTTCATGCATAAAGTCTCATAACCAAGTAAAAAAGTGAGCTCTTCAAGAATATGCGCCGTAAGCTCATAGCAGCCCATATTTGAAGAAATATTTTTTTCCATCCATTCAAGACAGGAAAAATCAATTTTATTTATATCAGGCCAGGAAAAATTCTCGAAATCTTCCCAACCCTGTATGGGTCCCTCGTGCTCTTCTGTCCAGCCCCTTTGTCCGCGGTTTGTTTCTTTAGCAGCAGTATCTTCAAGATAATTTAAGGGAACGTCAAAAAATCCCTGTTCCCTGAATGGTATGTGAAATGCATCAAACCCGAGGAACTGATGTACAGTTATATATAGCCTGTATTTAAAGTCCGGAGCATTTTTATCCAGCTCTGCGTCCAGGCCATAAAGCTCTGCAATCATCATTACTATTTCAGGGTCAAGAAATATCTCAAGATTATGCACCCTTGATGGAATTTTTTTTCTAAGCAATACATCTGTCAGTGCATCTTTATTTGGCTCTACCGAAAAGCCCTTGAAATAAACCACTAAAACCTCCACCACCTGTTTTAAAACATAATGTCTTAAAACATATTTGTTAACTAATTGATAAATATATAATATTAAAAAGGTTTTGCTGACCTTCTCCTGATAATGATCTCATCCACCCATGCAGTTTCGGAAAGTTTAAGCATATAAATAACAGTTGCTGTAACATCTGCTGGAAGAATGAGCAATTTTCTGTCAATATCAGGCCTTGCCTGTGTCGCAAGCCCTGTATCCACTGCGCCCGGGTGTATTACCGCAACCGAAATACCGTCCTGCTGATGTTCATTGGCTATTGATTTTGTAATTGCAAGTACACCGCTTTTACTTGCAGAGTATATGGACTGCTCAGGGTAACCTTTATAAGCGACATTGCTTGAAATATTGATTATTATGCCGCTTTTCTGAGGCACCATCATCTTGAGCGCCTGCTGGCAGCAGAGGTACACTGCTTTAAGATTGATATTGATTATCCTGTCAAAATCATCAGGCGCAAAATCAATAAGTTTACCCTTAACTATGACTGCAGCATTGTTTATAATTATGTCCAGTCTGCCGAATTCTCTTTTAATATTTCTAAAAAGATCGGCTATCTGCTCCTGCTCTCCGAGGTCTGCGCGGACAATGAAAGCTTTGCCCCCGAATGATTCTATTTCATTTTTTGTTTCTTTAAGCTTCTCTAAAGTCCTTGCGGTAATTACAACAGTTATGCCTTCCCTTGCAAGTGCAATGCTGATGCTTTTTCCTATACCCATGCTTGCCCCTGTCACAAGGGCTATCCTGCCTTCAAGTTCCATAAAAATTTATGACTTTTTTAATACTAATTCTATTATTAATAATTATAAATGCTGAAAAGAATTTTTTAAATTTATATATATTTCTTTATATTTTCTAAAATTGTTTTCATAAACCGATTTATTGCGTTTATCAGGGGTAAAAATTTTTTTTATTTTAACAATTTCTTTACAGGCCCGGGCATAATCACCATAGAATCCCATTGAGACTCCCCCAATAATTGCAGCCCCAAGCAGTGCCGATTCTGTATATGACGGTATTTCAATGTTTACATTGCAGACATCTGCTTTTATCTGGCTCCATAAATCGCTTGCTGCGCCCCCGCCCATTGAAATTACAGTGTTTATATGTATGCCCAGCCCATTGATTGAATCAATATCATTTTTCATCATAAATGCGAGGGATTCAAGTATAGATCGTATAAAATGAGCTTTTGTGTGATTTATCCCTATTCCAAAAAACACTGCTTTAGCAGAAGGATCGTACTCGGGGAAAAAAGCTCCGGTTAAAAAAGGAAGCATTACAAGGCCCTCGCACCCGCTATCTATGCTTTCTGCCTGCTTATCAAGGAGCTTAAAAACGCTTTGTCCGGAGCTTGAGGCTTCTCTTATTTCCTCTTTACAGAAATTATCTTTAAACCATTTAAGCACCATCCCGCCTGTTGAACTATATGGCATCAGCCCATATTTTCCCGGAACTGCATGCAGAATACAAGGCAGTTTGTAATCATAATTGATTACCGGCTTATCCGTTGTTACCACCATTGCAAATGCGCTTCCGGTAGTTTCAGTGGCTATGCCTTCTGAAATATTTCCTGCGCCGACTGCCCCGCATACCTGGTCCAGTGCTCCGGCTATAACTTTTGTCTTTAAATCAAAACCAGTGATATCTGAAACTTCACCGGAAATGCTGCCAATTATTGTGCCTGTCTCTACCACTTCGGGAAGTTTTGATTTCGCTGCACCGATAAAATCAAGAATTTCATCTATATATTCAAATTTCATTATATTGTAATAATAGGAAGAGTTATAAGTTGTCATTTCTCCAGTCAGCGTGCCGGATAATTTATAAAGTATGTAATCATGCAATAAAATAAACTTATAAGTTTTTGAAAATATGTCTGGCTCGTTTTTCTTTATCCATAATATTCTTGTTGCCGGCCAGGAAGGATCTGCTTCGGGATAAC
>MWAX01000031.1 GCA_002068775.1 Actinobacteria bacterium ADurb.Bin346
CTCAAACAATGCTCCGAAAAATTTAAAAACCATCTTTATGACTCAGAAGTCTTTAATTTGATTTTAAAAGATGATGCGAGTAAATACAGTGAGATTTTTAAAAACGCCACACACGCAACAGCAGGAATTGCGCCTGCGTCAGGAATTATACCGGTCCCCGCAACAAAAGAAGGACTTGTGGTAATTGGCGATGCAGCAGGGATGTGCAATCCTGTTACCGGAGCTGGTATTTACAATGCCGTTTACTCTGCTTATATTGCAGCAGAAAAAATAAGCCTTTCAAATGAAAAAAACGACAGGTCAATTCTTTCTGAAATAAAGGACAGTTATAATGACAGTTTCTCAAAGTCTATCGGGCGCGCAGTTAAAAAAAGAGAATATATGCTTGACAACTGGCAGGGCAGCTCCGTATCTTTTGATGAAATGATCAGAAAATCCTGGATAGCTTTCAGGGATTACTGGAAATAAAATCACTTTTCCATTTCTTCGCGCACCAGAGACAATTTTTCCTGCAGTATTTCATAATCATCAGGGTAAGACGCCTTCTGGAAAACCTTCAGCGCTTCATTATAGGCTTCAAGGGATCTTTCAAGATTTTCTTTTTTATTGCCTTTTGCGTTAACTGCACATTTATAATAAAAATCACCCTGCGTTATTTTTGCAAGGGCATAAGATCTGGGATACAGGTCAACAGTAAACACTTTAAGCGCCTCTCCGATTGCATCTTCTGCATAATCATATAATTCTGTCTTACCTGTCTCGGCAATTTTTAAAAACACTGTTGCAATATTTATTTTAATGACGCCATAATCGTATGGGTATTTTTCAAACGTATAAATCCCGAGAGCATTTTCATATGCAGTGCGGGCATTTTCAAGTTCAGTGCTGTTATTATTTAATGCCGCAAGCGATTCATGAGCCAGGCCCATGTTTAATTGTATTGATGCGTAATCTTCAGGGTATTTCTCTATTGTAAATTCCTGCAGAGCTTCGCTATATGCGTCCAGGGCTTTATTTAAGTAGTTTTCCGTGTCTTCGACCTCAGATAAGCCGGAGTAGGTATTTGCGAGGTTCAGCTTGACTATTGCGCTCTCGTATGGAAATTCACTTGCTGTAAAAACTCCTGCTGCATCACTGTAGCATTCTATCGCTTTCAGCAGGTATTGTTTTTTATCCCTGATCTCCGAAAGGCTTTCATAATCGATTCCAAGGTTCATCCTGGTTTTTGCATATTCAAACGGGAATTTCTCCAGAGTATAGATCTTAAGAGACTCCTCATTTGCAGCAATTGCGCTTTTCAGGTAATTTTCTTTGTCCCTGATTTCCGATATTGCAAGAAAGGCATTTGCAAGGTAACCATTGGTTTTTGCATATTCTTCCGGATATTTATCTATCGTAAATATTGTTGCAGCTTCAGTTATATAAGCTATTGCTTTCCTGAAATAATCTTCACTGTTGCTGCCAAAGGCTAAGTAATAATAGGAGAGCCCCTCTCCTCTTTTTATTTCTGCATAAAGTTGCGGCCTTTTTTCCTTTGATATCAAAACAAGAAGCTCCTGGTACTTGACAAGCGCGTCCTGCGGCATCCCTTCTTCGAGAAGCTGGTTTGCATTTCCTATGGAGGTCCTGATTTTAGAGGTCTCTAATTTTTCTTCTCTTATGCTGAAATAATATGTTGCAACAAAAGAAAGGATTGCACCTCCAATAAGCCCTATAATTGTCAGGAATAGCGGCGAATTATACCATTTTTTCTTTGCCTTTTTTGCCATTTACCCTGATTACAGTGATGAAATCACAATTTCTAAATAACATTGTGCTAAAAGATTTTAATAACAAATATATCATTTTAATACAATAAAGTTAATACTTAAGGCTTGATATGGAAAGACTAAAGCACAGCGTTTAAAAATGCTTTTGTCCTGACATGTCTGGGATTATCAAAAATATCAACAGCGCGGCCCTCTTCAAGTATCAGACCTTCGTCCATAAAAATCAGGTGCGAGCCCACTTCTCTCGCAAACCCCATTTCATGGGTGACGACAAGCATTGTCATGCCACTTTTTGCAAGGTCTTTCATAACGTCAAGGACTTCTTTGACAAGCTCCGGATCCAGGGCGGATGTTACCTCATCAAACAGCATCACCTCAGGGTTCATTGCAAGAGCTCTTGCTATGGCGACTCTTTGTTTCTGGCCCCCTGACAACTGACTTGGATATACATTTATTTTATCTGTTAACCCCACTTTTTTAAGCAATTCTATCCCCTTTTTTTCAGCCTCATCTTTTTTCATTTTAAGGACCTGTACCGGCGCAATGACCACATTTCCGAGAGCCGTCATATGGGGAAAAAGATTAAAACTCTGAAATACCATCCCCAGCCTCTGCCTGACCAGATTTTTATTTACTTTTCTTGCAGTTATATCCTCTCCGGCAAAAAAGATCTGCCCCGAAGTAGGCTTTTCAAGCAAATTGACACAGCGAAGGAGCGTGCTTTTTCCTGACCCGCTTGGACCTATTATGACCATTACCTCACCTTTGTTTACTTTCAAGTCAATGCCGCAAAGCACTTCGAGCGTACCGAACTTTTTATGAAGATTTACAATCTCAATCAAACTCTAAACTCCACTTCTTTTCAATTTTTCTTCCATGTAACTGACATATCTCGTGAGAGGAAGAGTTATCACAAGATAAAGAATTGCTGCAGCTGTAAGCGATGACGGGTTCAGCTTCCACGTCATCATCTCTTTTGCAGTTCTTAAAAGTTCTGAAATAGCTATTACTGAAAGGAGGGATGAATCTTTAATAAGGGCAACAAATTCATTGGTCAATGGCGGCAGCACTCTTTTTATTGTCTGGGGAATTATTATGTAGCGCATTGCTTTTATATACGACATGCCGAGTGAACGTGCTGCTTCCATCTGTCCCCTATCAATTGATTCTATGCCTGCCCTGAATATCTCGGTCACATATGCGCCGCTGTTTATTGAAAGAGCTGCAATGCCTGCAACAGTAGCCGGAAGGTTAATGCCTATATAAGGAAGAGCATAATATACAAAAATAATCTGCATCAGCAGCGGAGTTCCGCGAAATAGATCCACATATACTATTGCAAGCTGATTTAAGACTTTAATTCTGGTGACCCGCACTACAGAGGTTGCCAGGCCTATGACTATCCCTATGATTTCAGAAGCAGCAGAAAATACAACAGTAAAAAGCGCGCCTTTTAAAAGATAAGGCAGCACTTCTTTTATTACTGATATAGAGAAGTATTTTTCTACTAGGTCTATTAACCCCTGCATTTATTCTTATTTCTCACCAAACCATTTGTCATATATCTTATTGTATGTGCCGTCTTTTATTATAGCATCAAGAGCTCCGTTCACTGCTGCAAGAAGCTCCGGCGTATCTTTTGCAAATGCTATCCC
>MWAX01000032.1 GCA_002068775.1 Actinobacteria bacterium ADurb.Bin346
AGTACCGGTGCAATCATTACAGGCAGGTCTTTATCAAATTTTTTATTAGCATATACGCACCTGGTTGAAATGACTTTTTCTATCTGCGGAAAGTCAGATATCCTGATTGAGTTTGGTATCCTTTCAGCAAGTTCAATAGACCTTGCTTTAAGCCTCATGAAGTCACTGCATTGATTTATATTTTCACAACCATTAATACCTGTATCTTTAAAGTAGCCGTCTGTAGAATTTCCATAATTGCTGCCATCTTTGTTATTTTCAGCGTTTTTAGCGCTTAAAGTATAAATAGAGACCTGCTTTGTTTTCATGATGCGCTCAATTGCGGTTATGGCTCCTGAAAAAACTTTTTCGATTTCCAGGCGGTCGACCTCCTGGATTATACTGTAAATAGTGCTGAAGCTGTCTTCGGTGTCTATTATCTGCGATTCCAGTTCTTTTTTAACAAGTTTAGTCTGGCTGTAGATTTTAAGAAGGAAATTATACTTATCAGTCAGAGCCTGAAAGGATAGATCTTTTGATTCTATATCCCGGTTTTTCCTTTCTATTGTATATCCTGTAATTATCCCGACAAGCAAGTATACAGCAATCTGAATAAGGTTTTCCGGAGTATAAATAAAAGTTATAATATCAACTCCGGAATATATGCTTACACCCACAAATAAAGCAGTTGATAAAAACATTGCAAAGTATGCCTGCAGCTGTCCCCAAAGTATTCCAATAATTATTATATAAATGATACAGTAATCAAGCCTTATATGAGGAAGAGGGATCTTGTAGAAAAGCTCACCATACTGCAGAAATGCAAATATCGCAAACAGTACGATGCTTTCGAATGTTGCAAGCACTGTTTTCCATGCCGGTTTTTTAAGTGCCGATTGCGTGAATTTTGCTTCATCTAAATCAGCCGCAGCTTCATTTTCAGTTTTTAAAACGCCGCCGGTAATTGATGGCATTTTACCTCCCGTAATTTATACATATGGTAATTATTCTTATTTACAATAACTGGCAAAAAATGCTATCTATAATAAGAATGATACAAATAATATTTTATTTAATATGTTATTATATACAATTATATATCAATTATGCAATACAATTTATAATATTTAATAAATATAAGTATAAATAATTATATATATACAAACTTTGATTATATATCGGTTTTTTTTAGAAATTTCTGAAATAAAAAAGCCGGCTTAAAACAGCAGCTACTTAAATGGAGACGGTTTTTGTGGATTTTATTTGGCCCATAATTTAATATTATAAGCAGCTAAAGATTGTTTTATTTTTCAATTGACCGGCAATCAATAAACAGGCAATCAATTGACCAGCAGATAGCACAGCAGTTAAAACAACAGATAGGACAACAGATAAAAAGTTTATCAAATTTAAGGAAAACTTTTTGGTTTTTAAGCATAATATAAAGAGATTTATCAATTTGCAATGACTAAAAACAGATTAAAATATTATTTTACTTTGTTCTTCCTGGCAGCAATATGCATTTTGGGTGTTTTTCTTTTATTTCTCCAGGGATGTTTGAAAGATAATGCTGCTGCCCTTTCGGAAAATACATCAGCCAGCCAAAATGCGGCAGATGATAATGTTTCTGTCTCGAGCTCAGAGCTTCCCCGGTATGAGGGTTTTGTAAATGATTTTACCGGCACAATAGGCTCTGAGTGGCTCTTAAAAACAGAGGCGCTTGTAAAAGATGTCGAAGCAAAAACATCCTGTGAAATAGGTGTAGCTGTTATAGACAGCCTTGGCGGCACAACTATAGAAGATTATGCTTTCAAGCTTTTTAACCAGTGGGGCATCGGTAAAGCAGGTAAAGATAATGGGGTGCTGCTTCTTGTTTCAATGGATGAGCATCAGCTTCGCATAGAAGTGGGATATGACCTTGAGCAGGTAATTACTGACCTTGAAGCAAAGTCTATTATAGATAATGTCATAGTCCCGGCTTTCAAGCAGTCAGAGTACGGGCCAGGAATATACAATGGTGTTGCAGCAATTGCCAATATAATATATGAAAAAACCGCAGGCGGAGATTCTCCTGTTGAATATGAAAAAATCGCTGCTCCCAAAAGACCTTTTATAGATACCTGGGGCTTTCCGTTTCTTATTGTTTTTGCAAATGTCGCACCGTGGCTGGCTATCGGACTGGTTGTACTTTCTAGATTTATAAGGTCTTACATAAGGGAGCACAAATGCCCGAAGTGCAAAAGAATCGGCCTTGTTGTTACAAAAAAATGGCTGATTATGCCAACATATACTTCCTTTGGCAGACAGGAAGTTACAAGCATCTGCAAATACTGTGATTATTATGAAAAAACAACTGTAACTGTCCCTATGAAATACAGGGGTTCATCATCAGGCTTTTACAGCAACAGCAGCTCACCCTCAGGTTTTCACAGCAGTTCTTCGTCATCGAGCCACTCAAACAGCAGCTTTGGCGGGGGCTCATCGGGCGGAGGCGGCGCAAGCGGAAGCTGGTAAATAATGCTTTCCAAACCCATCCTTTAACTATTCATAAACGGGGTATCCTTTTTTGAATTAAATTAATTCTAAAGCATCTTTATATTTATG
>MWAX01000033.1 GCA_002068775.1 Actinobacteria bacterium ADurb.Bin346
ACGGTAAAAATGTCAAAGCGCAGAGGCAGGGTCTATATGCTTGATGATCTCATTGAGGAAGTTGGAAAAGATGCAGTCCGGTATTTTTTCAGCGCAAATTCATTTGATACACCAATGGAGTTTGACCTTAACCTTGCAAAACAGAAATCAAACCAGAACCCTGTCTATTATGTGCAGTATGCGCATGCCCGTATCGCGAACATAATAGAAAAGGTTAAAAATTCTTATATTACAGGCGAGCTGAAATTTGAAAAAGACAGCCTGGCGCTGCCCGGCAACTGGCAGCCTTTGACAATTAAAGCAGAAAGCAGTAAAAACAAAGGCCCGGATTATGTAGCCGGAATAAAAAACACTTCAAACAGCCCGGCAGATGAGAGTGTGGAAATTTTTGAGCAGGTCTTTGACTTTCTGATTTCAAACAACAGGTTTGATGATATTAAAATAAAAAATGACGATGAAGCGGCGCTTGCAAAAATACTTATTTTATATCCGGATGCGGTAAGTGATGCATGCAATAATGAAGCTCCCTATATGATCAATCAGTATCTCTACAGGCTCGCTTCGCAGTTCCATTATTTTTATAAGCACCACAGGATAATAGATGAAGGCAGGCTAAATATTGCCAGGTTTAAGCTCCTGCTTCTTGTAAGGGTGGTCCTTTCAAATGCAATGAGGCTTTTAAAAATAAGCACGCCCGTGAAAATGTAAAAATGCAACTGTACCTGTTAAAATAGACCTGTTAGAATTTGAAATATTTAAAATAAAGTTTTAGATATAAGGAGATGGTGATCCAAAATGCTTTTACCTGTTACTGCGGATATAAATGATGATGGAGTCATAACTATTGGGGGCTGCGATGTTGAGAGCTTAAAAGCTGAATACGGGACACCTCTCTATATCATTGATTTAAAGACCCTTAAGAAACAATGCTCTGATTACCTTACGTATTTTAATTTCTCCGGCTGTAAAAGCGAGGTCATTTATGCATCAAAAGCTTTCTGCGCCATTCCCATGTGCCAGTATATCAGGCAGCAGGGCCTGTCAATCGATGTTTCAACCGGCGGAGAGCTTTACACTGTTCTTAAAAGCGGATTTGAGCCGGAAAAAATATTTTTCCATGGCAACAATAAATCTTCCGAAGAGATTAATTTTGGGCTTGATTATAAGGTCGGGACATTTATTGTAGATAATTTAAATGAGCTTGAAACAATAAATGCTTTTGCAGGGAAAAAATCAGTCAGACAGGATATTATGTTAAGGATAACTCCCAACATTAAGGCGCATACACACAAATACATCCAGACCGGAGCGCAGGAATCAAAATTCGGGTTTGGGCTTTTTAAGGGGATTGCGCAGGAAGCCGTAAAAAAAGCTCTGCAGATGGAAAATTTAAATCTTACGGGTTTTCATGCGCACATAGGTTCCCAGATATTTAATATAGAGGTATATGAAAAGCTCATTGACGTAATGCTGGGCTTTATTAAGGAAGTAAAAGACAGCACAGGTCTTGAAGTCAAAACATTGAATATTGGGGGCGGCCTGGGAATAAGATATGTCCCTGAAGACCAGCCGGCGTCAATCAGCGAGCTTGCCGGACTGGTTTACGGCGCCCTTGAAAAGTATTCTGCAGCTCACAATGTCAAAATTGATAAAATATGCCTTGAGCCGGGAAGGTCTATCATAGGCAATGCCGGCACAACTCTTTATAAGGTCGGAGTGGTAAAAACCATACCGGACATAAAAAACTATATTGCTGTTGACGGAGGCATGTCTGACAATATTCGCCCTGTGCTTTACCAGGCAAAATACCAGGCTTATATTGCAAACAGGGCATCTTATGCAGGTAAAATAATTGACGGCGACGCTGATGGTGGCATGAACGCAGAAAGCAGCAGCATTGCAACTGACAAAAACGGGAATGTAAAATATACAATTGTGGGCAAGCACTGTGAAAGCGGCGATGTATTAATAGAAGATATAATGCTGCCCCGGGTGAAAGAAAATGACCTGATACTTGTCGGTTCGACTGGCGCATACTGCTACTCGATGTCAAGCAATTACAACGGCCAGACCAGGCCTGCAGTAATATCGGTTGAAAATGGAAAAAGCTGTCTTTGGGTTGAAAGGCAGTCTTATGAGGACCTGGTTTCTAAAGATAAAAAACTTAATGGATGTGAGTGAAATATGATAGAAACAGCAGGAACTAAACGCAATAAAAACCAGATTATAAATATTGGCCTTATCGGGCTGGGTTATATCGGTTCAGAGGTTTTCAGGCTGGTGCATGGTCAGCATGACTATATAATGAAGAAAATCGGCAAAGATTTAAGAATCAGGACTGTTGCTGAAAAATATATTTCTGAAAAAAAGGATATCACTAAAAAATACAGTTCAGTAAAGTTTACGGATAATGCGCAGGAAGTGATAAATGACCCTGAAATTGACATTGTTGTCGAGCTTATAGGAGGGATTCATCCTGCTTATGAATATATACTTGCAGCATTAAAGCATGGAAAATATATTGTCACTGCAAACAAAGACCTTATGGCAAATAAAGGCGCGAGGATATTTGAAGAAGCAGAGAAAAATAATGTAGACGTGCTTTTTGAAGCCAGTGTAGGCGGCGGCATACCCATTATAGGGCCTTTAAAATCCTCCCTTGCATCCAATAACATATCCAAGATAGTCGGAATTGTAAACGGCACCACTAATTTTATCCTGACAAAAATGAAGGAGGAGAGGTTAAGCTTTGAAGATGCATTGAAAATAGCAAAGAAAAAAGGTTATGCTGAAACAAACCCGGCTTCTGATATAGAGGGAAAAGATGCCGCAAATAAGCTTGCAATCCTTGCATCGATAGCATTTAACAGCAGGGTGCATTTTGCAGATGTGTACAGGGAAGGCATTGAAAAGGTATCCATTTCTGACATACTTTATGCTGACGAGCTTGGCTACACTATTAAGCTGCTTGCAATCGGCAGTGAGGAAAACGGCAGGGTAAATGTAAGGGTCCATCCGGCGCTCATACCCAAAAGCCACATCCTGTCTTCGATCAATGATACATATAATGCAGTTTATTTCTACGGCAATT
>MWAX01000034.1 GCA_002068775.1 Actinobacteria bacterium ADurb.Bin346
CGGAAAATTCTTCAGTATTTCAACCGTATACATAAGGAGGTCATCAAAATCCAGAGCATTTGCTTTTATAAGTTTTGACTGGTAAAGCGGATATACGCCAGCAACGACTTTCTCATAAAAATCGCCGGCTTCCTTACTGTATGTATCGGCATCTATGAGCCTGTTTTTTGCGTCAGATATCACTGCGTGTACTGCTCTTGGCGGAAACCGCTTGCTGTCTATATCCAGCTCAGCAAGACATTTTGAAACAATGCTTAGCTGATCCGATTCATCATATATTACAAAATTAGACGGAAGGCCCAGATTGTGTATTTCGATGCGCAGAACCCTTGCGCAGAATGAATGGAAAGTCGAGACCCACATGATTTCCCCGATTTTACCCACCAGGTCCACAACGCGCCTTTTCATCTCTCTTGCTGCTTTGTTCGTAAATGTTATGGCAAGAATATTAAAAGGATTTACGCCAATGTCTCTAATCAGGTAAGTAATTTTATAGGTGAGAACTCTTGTTTTTCCGCTTCCTGCACCTGCAATGACAAGAAGCGGTGAGCCTATGCTCCTGACTGCTTTAAGCTGCTCGGGGTTCAGATGGTCTTCGAGTTTCAACGTATTTTTTTATTGAAAAATTTTGCAATATAGCCGACCTGGTGAAGCATTTCCTTTGTCTGCCGCTCATTTAAGGCCTGCTGCCCGTCACATAATGCCTTTTCGGGGTTTGTGTGCATCTCAACTATCAGGCCGTCAGCACCGACTGCTATTGCCGCTCTGCTCATTGGAATCACAAGGTCGCTTTGCCCGACTGCATGTGAAGGATCGATTATAATGGGCAGTTTGCTGAGCTTTTTTATTACCGGAACTGCTGACAAATCAAGAGTAAATCTTGTATATGGCTCAAATGTCCTGATACCCCTTTCACACAGCACAACTTCCGAGTTGCCGGAAGAAGTTATGTATTCAACTGCAAGAAGCCATTCCTTGATTGTGGAAGCCCAGCCTCTTTTTAAAATAACGGACTTGTCCATCTGATTTGCGACTCTGCCGACTTTTTTTAACAGCGCAAAGTTCGACATATTGCGCGTACCTATCTGAAGGACGTCCACGTATTTTGCCACTTCATCCACAGTGTCAGCATCAGTGACTTCAGAAACTGTCCTCAGATCATATTTTTCGCTTATTTTTTTTATCATTTCCAGGCCCTCTCTCTCCAGCCCCTGAAAACTGTATGGGGACGTCCTTGGCTTGTAGGCGCCGCCCCTGATAAATTTAAGGCCGCAATCTTTCACAACTGCAGCTATTGAATCTATCTGTTCCCAGCTTTCTATGGCGCACGGGCCTGTAATAACAGTTATGCAACCTTCTTTAATAAGTTTTTCTTTTTTTGATTCTGCCATGATTTTCCTTTTAGAGAGTCTCGTCTTTTTCCAGTATCTGAACGTTGCGCAATATTGATTCAAATATTTGTGTAATGTTGTCATTGTAAAGAGGGCCTTTATTGTACCGGATTATATTATTTATAAGATCCTCTTCCCTTTTTGCATCATACAGAGGCAGATTATGTTTTTCCTTAAGTTTTTTAATCTTCATTACTGTGACTGCTCTCTCATTTAAGAGATTTACAAGCCCCTCGTCTATTTTGTCTATTTCTTTCCTGTATTTTTTCAATAATTCTTTAAAATCTTCTGACATTTTATCCTCGCTTTATTTTAAAATGTTTCTTATTCCCACTCAATTGTACTCGGCGGCTTAGAGCTTATATCATATACAACCCGGTTTACGCCCTCCACTTCATTGATTATCCTGCTGCTCAGCCGCTCCATCACATCATACGGGAGACGGACCCAGTCTGCAGTCATTGCGTCTTCGCTTACGACTGCCCTTACGACTATCGGATAAGAGTAAGTCCTCTCATCGCCCATGACACCAACACTTTTTATTGCAGGAAGAATTGCAAATGACTGCCATATCTTTTCATAAAGGCCTGCTTTTTTTATCTCTTCGACAACTATTTTGTCTGCAGCTTTAAGTATGTTCAGCCGCTCCTCATTAATATCACCGATTATCCTTATTGCAAGCCCCGGGCCCGGGAATGGCTGTCTTCTCACGATTTCTTCGGAAAGGCCAAGCTCTATGCCGATTTTACGAACTTCATCTTTAAAAAGCATACGCAGCGGCTCTATCAGCCTGATGTTCATGTCTTCCGGCAGTCCGCCGACATTGTGGTGTGACTTGATTTTGGCAGCATCTTTTGTGCCGCTTTCAATAACATCAGAATACAATGTGCCCTGCACCAGATATTCCACATCCTTAATTTTTTTTGCTTCTTCTTCAAAAACTCTTATAAATTCGCCCCCTATTATTTTCCTCTTTATTTCCGGATCGGTCACGCCTGCCAGTTTTGAAAGAAATCTCTCTTTTGCTTTAACATGCACCAGGTTTATTTTGAAGTTTTTTCTGAATGTTTTTTCCACCTGCTCATCTTCTCCGGATCTGAGCAGGCCATGGTCAACAAAAATACAGGTTAGTTTATCCCCGACTGCCTTGTGCACAAGAATTGCTGCAACTGTGGAGTCGACCCCGCCGCTCAGCGCACAAATCACATTTCCCTCTTTAACTGTTTTGGATATGGCACTGACCTGGCTTTCTATGATCGAGACCATTGTCCATGCGGGGGAGCATCCGCATATATTAAAGAGGAAGTTTTTTAAAATATCCATACCGGAAGGCGTATGTATCACTTCGGGGTGAAACTGTATCCCATACACATTTCCTGCCTGGTCTGCAATTCCTGCAATAGGAAGGGAAGGCGTTGAAGCAATCACTTTAAAACCATCGGGTAGTTTAACTACACTGTCACGATGGCTCATCCAGCAGATCTCAGATGTTTTAAGACCCTGAAAAAGGGGGTCTTCAGTTAAAAGATTTACACTTGTCTTTCCATATTCATTTTCTCCGGTTCCGGAGACTTCACCGCCGAGCAGATGGGCAATAAGCTGCATTCCGTAACATATGCCAAGTACAGGTACCCCCAGATCAAAAATAGCTCTATTTATAACAGGGGGTTTTTTCAATCCCGCATTGCCTGAAATACTGCCCGGTGAGCCGGAAAATATTAGTCCGCTTGGTTTTTTTTCTTTTATTTTTTCCACAGGCATATCATACGGGATAAGCTCAGAATATACCCTCAGCTCCCTGACCCTTTTTGCAATAAGCTGGCTGTACTGTCCGCCGAAATCAACTACAAGTATATTTTCCATTAACCCATACCTATTTTCTGGGACTGCTGATGGAACTTGCCCTCTGTTTTTATTGATGGCGCAACCATGATTTCTGCTTTCTGGAATTCCTTTATATTGAGATACCCGCAGGTTGCCATTGATGTCCTGAGCGCCCCGCACAGGTTCAAAGTGCCGTCATTTTCGTGTGCAGGACCGATAAGTATTTCTTCAAGGCTTGCAACCACGTCTGTCTTTACCCTGGCGCCCCTCGGCAGCTCAGGATGGAATGTTGCCATCCCCCAGTGATAGCCTCTTCCCGGCGCTTCTTTTGAGCGCGAAAGCGGTGAGCCTATCATTATCATATCAGCTCCGCAGGCAATTGCTTTTGCAAGGTCACCGCCGGTGCGCATTCCGCCGTCAGCAATGACCTGTACATACTGCCCTGTTTCATCAAGATGCCTTGACCTTGCCGCAGCAGCATCGGCTATTGCTGTCGCCTGGGGAACACCTATACCGAGCACCTGCCTTGTTGTGCATGCTGCGCCAGGGCCCACTCCAATAAGTATGCCGACAGCACCGGTGCGCATGAGGTGAAGCGCTGTTGAAAAAGAGCAGCAGCCGCCCACTATGACAGGAACAGGACATTCCGGAATGAATTGTTTAAGGTCAAGAGGTTCTCTTGTTGAGCTAACATGCTCAGCGCTTATAACTGTTCCCTGTATGACAAGTATATCAAGGCCTGCTTCAATTGCCGCTTTATAATATTTCTGGACTTTCTGGGGGGTAAGAGATGCAATTGCAGTGGCGCCTTTTTCTTTTATCTGCCTTATCCTTTTCTGCATAAGCTCCACTTTTACAGGTTCTTTGTATATTTCCTGCATTTTAAGAGTTGCTTCCCGGTCGTTAAAGCCTGCAATCTTTTCGAGCAACTCGTCAGCATTATCATACCTTGATTGGATCCCTTCAAGGTTTAAGACAGCCATGCCGCCGATCCTGTCCATTTCAACCGCCATCTTTACATCCACAACACCATCCATGGCTGATGCCAGTATCGGTATGCTCAAATGGTGGCTGGCAATATTTGCAGAGATATCTATGTCCTCGGGATCCCTGGTCCTCCTGCTTGGCACTATTGCAATTTCGTCAAAACCATAGGCTCTCCGGCCCACCTTTCCCTTTCCAATTTCTATTTCCATTTAAAGCTTGGCTCCCTTCCCCTTTAATTTTTTTTCTTCTTTTTTGATTAATCTAATAATATTATCCCTATGTGCAATAAATGTTAATACAGAAAGACAAATTGCCGCAATAACTATGGGCAGCGGATGTTTTGAAAAATAAAAAGACAGCGGTGTGGCGACTGCTGCAGCAAGCGATGAAAGTGAGACAATGCGGGAGACTGCAAAAACTATTGCCCATGTAAACAGAATTAAAAAAATAGGCAGGAGCCTCAGCCACAGCACATTCTGCGAAAAAGCAAACGAGCACATTCCGACTATTGCGCCAAATGAAGTTGCAATGCCTTTCCCCCCGCGGAATTTCAGATAAACAGGGAAAATGTGTCCAAGCACTGCCGATACTGCAACTGCTGCCGCAAGGGTGGCGTCAGCTTTGAATATGCAGAATACCGCAAGCAAAGGCAGAAATCCTTTGAGGATATCGGCAATTATAGTTATCACTCCTGCCCAGATCCCGACAGTCCTGGTGACATTTGTCCCGCCTATATTACCGCTGCCGGCTTTCCTTATATCGCCCCTTTTTTTTGCCTTGTAGATAATATAGCCTGTGGGAAATGCCCCGAAAAGATAAGATGCAATTACAGTTAATATTTTGTATAAAGTTATGACTGTCATAAAATCAGGGCTCCGGATTTACATTTTGTGTAAAACAAAAAGACTGAAATAATAAAAAATATTACTATAAGTAAATATTTTATTCAATTAAAGAGTTTGCCTGAGAGTTTGCCGAAACGGGTAATTTATGTGAAATTTATCATAAGAACTTGCTCGCATATCTGAGATAATTCATAAGAAAAGAGCACTTACTTAAATTCAGGCTTTGCCTGTCATACACTCAGTCACCCACGAAGTGATAAGTAAGAATAGTGCCACTAAATAACTTTTTTTAAAAATTAAATTTGTATTGCCACAGCCCATACTCCTCACGGATTTTGATGAGGACTTTCTGCAGGGCTTCATTTAACGGCACTCCTTTGTCTTTTCTTTCAATCCAGGCAAGGTATTCCTTTTCACCGGCTGTATATATTCTCTGCTGTCCAGGAGCTTTTTTTGATGCACGCAACTGCCGGAGTATGCTGCCCGTTGTTTTTTTAAAATCAGACGGCTCAGTAAAACATTCTATATTAATTGCAATAAAGAAATGCCCGAGCCGGCTCTTTACTCTTTTGCCGCTGCTGTCAATATCAGAAAGACTCTTTAAAAATAAGCCGCCCTGAAGGGCAGAGGAAAGAATCTCCACCACTGTTGCATAACCGTAACCTTTATATCCTGCAAGCTCTTCGCCTATGCCTCCGAGCGGCGCAAGAGCACAGCTGCCATCGTCCAGTCCCTTAAGTACAATGTCCGGATCTGTGCCGGTCCTGCCTTCGCTGTCGATTACCCACCCTTCCGGCAGAGTCCTTCCTTCGCGCTGGTACTGCTCTATCTTTCCCCTTTGAGTAATAGATGTGGCACAGTCAATTGTAAAAGGGAAATCCTCGTCTGTGGGCATGCCAAATACAAGAGGATTTGTACCAAGCATGTTTTCAATGCCAAAGGTGGGCGCAATGGACGGCCTTGCATTTGTGCCGGTGATGCCGATCATATCCTTCTTTGTAGCCATTATGGCATAATAGCCTGCAAACCCGTAATGGGTCGAATTCCTCACAGCAGTCATCCCCAGGCCGCATTTCTCTGCTTTTTCTATTGCATACTGCATCGCTTTCTTTGCAATGACCTGCCCCATGCCATTATTGCCGTCAATTACCATTGTTGCAGGAGTCTCTTTAATAACCTCTATCTTTGTAACCGGACTCTGCAGCCCCGCCTTTATCCTGTCAAGATAGATTGGTTTAAGCCTTCCTGTTCCATGGCTGTCTATACCCCTTTTATCTGCATCAATTAAAACCTCTGCACATATGCCTGCATCATCTGAAGGAACACCTGCTTTTATAAAAGCGTCTGTCATAAATTTTTCAAGCTTATCAAAAGATACGTATACTATACCTGCCAATCAGGACCTCCTGTAATTTC
>MWAX01000035.1 GCA_002068775.1 Actinobacteria bacterium ADurb.Bin346
AATGCCCCAAGGCAGATTCTGGAATACAGCATTGCCGTTTGACTGGGTAGTTGCCATAAAGAAAGTCCCATATGGATAGGAATTAGGCTCGGTCCTGCCATTGTTATAGGTCAGCCCATAAACAGCATCAGCAACAGGCTGCCCTGTAGCTGAGTTTGTCTTGTTTGCAGTAAATGTAAGCCACCTGCTGTAAAATTCACTTGCTTCTGCACATGGTTCACTGTAGCTTTCTATAACAAACCTCTGATAATACGGCTCAGGATGGTATGTAAATGCACATTTCCAGCATAGAGGCCAGGTCCATACCTGGCACTTGGTCTCCTCCCTGTACCAGTCATAGCTGTAAAAACCTGCTGGTATAGTCACTGCGGGTGCACCATTTACCCAGTGGTCGCCTTCATAACCGCAGCACCACCACCTGTCGCCAATCAGCACATCATGATAAGCGCTGCACTTCCCGTCCTGACCTTTTTTAAAACGCATTATGAGCTTGCCTGAGTCAAAATAGTCTATGTCCTTATTTTTTGGCACATATGTTTTAACTGCAGGAACCTCATTCAATCCCTCGTCAATTGTTCCGCAGGTCTTGATGACATGTCCATCAGGGTCACCGCAATAGCTTACTTTGACGACATTGGCATACTTGTTGAAATCACAAAGGTTTCCGTTCTGTTTTTCCAGGTCGATACACTTATCTTCATCTATATCAACACATGCGCCAAGCCTTACATTCATCTCTTCAAACTCAGGATAGCCATCGCCCCACCAGTAGAAATAATAGTTGACTATTGAGGCACCGAAGCTGTCTCCTGCTATGATACCATCGCCGTCATTGTCTATACCATTCATCCCATCGCCGTCATCCTTATAGTCAAACATCGGAGCAATAGTTGAGGTAACAAGCTTATCAGGGCAAAAACTGACATTATAAGAGCCCTCAAGTATATACCAGAAAACCGGTTTTGCATCTTCAAATGGAGGCAGGTTTTCTGTCGGGTCTCCTCCTTCTGCAACTGGATCAACCTTACCGCCATCGGTTATACCCGGAACCAGGGGCGCAGGCATTATAGCAACTGCTGTAAACTCATTATTTGCAGTGCCATCAGGCTCAATGAATTTGACACCTTCAGGATTCATCAGGATATAAATATCATTTATGCCCTTAGCAGACAGAAAAGCATCTATGCTTTCCGGGTCATTTAAAGGATCGGAATCATTTAACAGATCATTGTATTCTTTTGCAAGCGCAAGCACCGCATCATAGACAGCCTTGCCGTCGTCCTGCAGGTCGCATGGTTCAACTTTTTCTTTACCTGTCAGGGAAGTTATCAGCGCCCAGACAACATCCTGGTTTACTTTATTGGAAGCGCCTGTAGCTGTGGTTGCCATTATTTCCACAGCAACCGCATTATCGGGATCTTCTCCGTTTGCAATAAGCTCATCTGACACATTAATATTAGTTTCCACATATTCAAAACCACATGGGTCAAACCTGATATCTTCATCAAGACAATATACCGGCAGGAATTCATCATCCCATTTAGGCAGGCATTCCGGCGGGTCACGGTAATCTTTATCTAAAGGATCCATATAATATTGGCCATCAGGAGTTGTACCCTCTGCATTAGAATGGTCTCCAGGCTCGGCAAACATCATTGCAGGAACTGAGAAGAACGCAATAAGAGCAATGCTTATTCCAATTATTAATGCTTTTTTCATTTCTATTCACCTCCTTTACAAAGGATTTTAGAAATCAAAAGAATAATATGCATAAGCAAAAATATATTATTAATATTTAATTGCTCTAATTATAAATAATAAAAAAATGATAGTAACAGCTGCCTTACCGGTTTTATCCAGGTAATTAAAACAGTTTTTATTTATGACAACAAACCGCATAAAATTAAAAACCGGCCTCTTCAGCCGGTTTCGCATTTAGCTCAGTATTTCCTAATGCGCCCATATAAAAGAAATACCTCATCGCTTCTAATATAAATACTTATTTAATTTTATGATTAAATTATAAAACTATTTTTATAAAATTGTCAAACATTTTTAATATTCTTTAATATTTAAAAAAAGTATTAATATAAAAAAGACTTTTTATCACTTTGCCGCTGCATTATAATATATTTGCATAAACAGATATTTTTACTGATTTTTACAGATGATTTTTAAAGATGATTGTTTTCTATTAATAATAGAAATAATATTTGACGATACTATAAATAAGATGAAAAAAAATAGATTTAATGTAAAGCCTTTTTTAATCCGGCAAAAATTTTTTATACTTTTCCTGCTGATATCAGTAATCAGCCTCTTCCCTCCCTTTATAATATCCTGCACTAAAAGCAATGCTTCATTTGATTCTATAGTTGTTTGTGAATCAATCGACCAAAATACATTTGAGCCTTTGTCAGATACTTCGGTTTTGGAATCAACAGCAAAAACTATTTTTGCAGCAGTAAGTTACAAAAATGTTGAAAAAAAAGATTCATACTTTTTTAACTGGACCAACCTTGACACGCATGAGCAGAAAACTACAGAAAAATACTATTTCTCAGAAAAAAGGGATCTGAAAAAGGGCTATGCAGTTTCTGTA
>MWAX01000036.1 GCA_002068775.1 Actinobacteria bacterium ADurb.Bin346
TTTTTATCAATATCATTCATACAAAGAATCCTCTCTGCTAATTTTTTACAATTCCGGATGCTAAATGAATAATTTCTTTCTCGTTTATATCCTTGCCTGTTATCTCCCCTGACTTCTCGCCTTCATGCATCACAATTACGCGATCACTCATTCCCACAATTTCAGGAAGCTCTGAAGATATAAAAACTATCCCGATACCATTTCCAACCAGCTCTCTGATAAGCTTATATATTTCTGCTTTCGCTCCAACGTCTATTCCTCTGGTCGGCTCATCCATAAAAATAATTTTAGGATTTATTGAAAGGATTTTAGAAAAAAGCACTTTCTGCTGGTTTCCTCCACTGAGCGAACGGACTATTTGATTAATGTTTCTGCTTTTTATATTAAAAGTCTTAACGTAGTAATTTGCCTGATCCTCCTCAAGTTTTTTACTGATTAGCAGTTTTCCAGAGATTTTTGAAATATCCATTGCTGAAATATTCTGCATTATGGAAAGATCCAGGAATAAACCATCAATTTTTCTGTCTTCTGTCAGATAAACAATGCCTTTTTCTATAGATTCAGCAGAAGCGTTAAGCTTTATTTCTTTGCCTTTATAGTGAACTTTTCCTTTTTTCACCTGGCCGAATCCGCAAATTGCCTGTGCAAGCTCGCTTCTGCCTGAGCCTATTAAGCCGGCAATACCAAGAACTTCGCCTTTATATAGTTTAAAGCTTATATCTTTAAATTTATCTCCCGTTAAATCCTCGACTTCAAAAAGTATTTCTTTTAATGAATCAGGCTCGGTTGATTTAGAAGGATAAGTATCATCTATTTCTCTTCCAACCATTTTGTTCACTATTTGACGTCTATCGACGTCTTTTATATTGTATGTGCCCAGATAATTGCCGTCCCGCAGCACAGTTACCCTATCACATTCTGAAAAAACCTCACCCATCCTGTGGCTTATGTATATGATGCTTATTCCTCTTGCTTTAAGCTCATGCAGAATTTTAAATAGCGCTTTTGATTCGCTTTCTGAAAGAGCTGAGGTTGGCTCATCAAGTATAAGGATCTTACAGTTCAGAGAAAGTGCCCTTGCAATCTCGATTATCTGATGATGGGACATACTGAGGTCACTTACAAGTTTATCAGGTTTGATATCTGCAAGAGGTTCCAGTATTTCTTTCGCCATGACATTAAGTTTTTTAAAGTTTACAGTGAAGCTTCTGCTTTGATTGATTGCGGGCATAAAAATATTTTCAGCAACAGTTACAGTGTCACAAAGTGCAACTTCCTGGTGTACGAAACTTATATTATATTTCTGAGCCTCATAGGGGCTGTTTATTTCAACTTTTTGTCCATTTATATATATCTCTCCTGCATCAGGCTTAAAAACACCACTAATAATATTCATGAGAGTTGTTTTACCTGCACCATTTTCTCCAACGAGTGCGTGTATCTCGCCTTTGCGGAGTGAAAATTCCACTCCTTTTAAAGCTTTTGTCCCTGTAAAACTTTTTTCAATGTTTTTAACATTTAGAACTATTTCTTCTGTCAAAAATTACCTCCGAAAAGCTAATTTATGAATTCTTATATCTTTTTAAATAATCATTTATTTAACTTTTTCTATTAGTTTATACAGATATCTTCAGAGAGCATTAATAATATTTTAAAAATTCTCTTCAATGGGGCGGCAGTTTTATCGCCGCCCCTAAAAATGCATAATCTTTTTATCTATTTTAAAGATTATTCTTCTACTCCCTTGCTTCCTCTTCTTTCAAGATATTTATCAAGATAGTAGTAGTCGACATTTTCAGCAGTTACGATTGAAAGGCCATTGTCTATAAAAGGAAGAGTTACAGGATTTTTGCCCATAGCCTTATCTTCATTCATTGGGTCAACCAGATCGGGATGTGCAGTCACATAAAGGGTCAGCATGCCGAAATATCCCTGCATACCCTGGTTGGGATTGATTGCTCCCCAGATCTTGCCTGCTTTAATCATATCCAGTATTTGCTTATTGACATCACAGCAAAGAACCTTGATTTTGCCGCCAAGCTCTTCTGCAGCCTGTGCAGCGCCCATACCTGAGTTTGCCTCAGGCATGAAAACACCGCCAAGGTCAGCATCTTTTTGTGCCATTGTAAGCACTGCCTGGTAAGCTTTTTCCGGATCCTGGTTGCTTGCAACATCGCCAACAATTTTTATGTCCGGCCAGTTCTCTTTTATTGTTTTGATAAAGGTATCACACCTGATATCATGATTGAGCTGTCCGGGATTTCTTAATACTGCCAGTTTACCTTTTCCACCAATTTCCTCGGCAAGTCTATTAGCTGCATAAGTCCCTTCGCGAATGTTGTCCGAAGTGATAAATATCTGCCTATTACTTTTTGGTGAGTCAGTTGCAAAGGTTGTTATTGCAATTCCTGAATCAATTGCTCTGTTGATGGGTTCGATAAATGGGTCTGGCTGCATCGGGCAGAGATAAATACCTGTGGGATTAGTGGCAACAACCTGCTCAAATACTGTAAGCTCCTTGTTTATATCATATTCCGGGGTACCGCTATAAACAGTTTTAACACCAAGCTGTTTACCGCATTCCTTGAACATTTCATAAACTGGGATCCAGTACTCCACACCTGTCACGAAGACAAGCATGTGATACACTTCATCGGGCGAGCCCTGAAATGGAGATTGTGTAGCTGCAACAGTCTCCTCTCCCTCAACAATTTCAGCGGCAGTAGTGCCTTCAATTTCTGCCGCTGTGGCTGCAGCTGTATCGGCTGTAGTCGCCTTGCATCCTGCCATCCCAAGTACTGCAATTATTGAAATTACCAGTGCAAAAACCAGTAACTTCATTACAGATTTTTTCATTTTTTCTCCTTTTCTTTTTATTTGCTATTTGAGGGCATTTAATAATTCTTGTAAATAAAACCTCCTTTCGAAAATTCCTCAATTGCCCTTAAAAACATAGCTGAGCTGTAGCTATGTAGTATCTTTATAATAATTTTATTTTAAATTGTCAGGTTTTATTTTAAATAATATTTCCTATTCAAATCATGTACTTTGCTTGTCTTTCAGGTTGCAATGCTTGCGGTCCTGACTCTCTTTACAAAATTTTCAAATACAAGCGCCAGGAAGAATACAAGGCCTCTTACAAGTATTGACCAGAAAGG
>MWAX01000037.1 GCA_002068775.1 Actinobacteria bacterium ADurb.Bin346
ACTGCTGCCTCCCGTAGGAGTCTGGGCCGTATCTCAGTCCCAGTGTGGCCGATCATCCTCTCAGACCGGCTACCCATCACAGCCTTGGTAGGCCATTACCCTACCAACAAGCTAATAGGACGCGGGCTCATCTTAAAGCGGAGGCCTTGCGGCTACCTTTACTGTATAAATCATAAGAAAAATACAGCACATCCGGTATTAGTTTCTCTTTCGAGAAGTTATCCCAATCTTTAAGGCAGATTACCCACGCGTTACGCACCCGTTCGCCACTAACTTTGAAAAAGTGTTGCCACTTTCTCATTGTCCGTACGACTTGCATGTATTATGCACACCGTCAGCGTTAGTCCTGAGCCAGGATCAAACTCTCCGTTAAAACTTGTAACTTATTTTTAATAACTCTTTCAAGCTTTTAATAATAAGTGTTGATCTGGTTAATTTAAAAGAAATTACGTTTTAAGAAACGTTTCAGAACCCACACTATTTAGTTCTCAAAGAACATAGTTACTGGAAAATCCAGAACACCTGTTGCTCAATGCTCGCAGCACAATAACATCTTGTTTTCTCTTTGTCAATAAGAAATTGGAAAAAGAAGAAAAAAACTTTGTGCCCCGAACACAGCTTTAAAAGTATCACTCTCAATATCCCTATTGAGCGAAGAGTATTATATCATTTAGAGGTGTGAAGTCAATAGGATTTATTAAAAAATTTAGAAGTTTTCAATTAGGCTCCAAAACAAAAATCCATTCACTGAAATGTCTTAAACGCTGCTCTTGCAGAATTTAAAAGAGAGTGCCTGCCTTGCTTGCGTCTGCCTGCTTTGCTTCAGTGCGCCTGCTTTGCGCATTCCTGCTGCTTCAGCAGCCTGGTTGACACTTTTAAAAAAATCCGCTTTTGCTTACTCTTCTCCCAGCTCGACTTCACCCATTATATCAGAAATGATCTTTCTGGCAGATGTTTTTTCTTTTTTGGAGCTCTCTTTTTTACCGAGCTCTTTGGCAATCAGGTTCCTGTCAATAGAAGGTTTTTCATTATTTACCGAATTTTTTCCTGAGTCTGTCTCCCGCTTCTTAAGGCCTGCTTTTTCTTTTATTTCAGCTTCTATCTTTAAAAGAATGTCCGGATTTTGCATCAGGAACACTTTGGCATTTTCTCTGCCCTGGCCTATTCTTTCTTCATTGTAAGAGTACCATGAGCCGCTCCTCACTATAATTCCAGTCTCAGAGCCCATATCGATTATACTGCCTTCCCTGGATATTCCTCTTCCATACATTATATCAAACTCTGCGCTTTTGAATGGCGGAGCAACTTTATTCTTTACGACTCTTACACGAGTCCTTGAGCCCACAACATCAGTGCCTTCCTTTATATTATCAATTTTTCTTATATCAAGCCTTACAGATGAATAATATTTCAGTGCCCTTCCGCCTGGAGTTGTTTCAGGGTTTCCAAACATCACACCAATTTTTTCTCTGAGCTGGTTTATAAAAATAACTGCTGTATTCGTTTTGTTTACCACACCGGTTATCTTACGCAGCGCTTTTGACATCAGTCTTGCCTGCAGACCCACATGTATGTCTTCCATCTCGCCTTCAAGCTCAGCCTTAGGGACAAGCGCCGCAACTGAATCAATTACTATCACATCCAGTGCGCCGCTGCGAAGCAATATTTCACATATCTCCAGCGCCTGCTCACCATTATCAGGCTGTGAGAGCAGAAGCTCCTCTGTATTTACACCCAGTGCCCTTGCATATATAGGGTCAAGCGCGTGCTCTGCATCTATGAAAGCAACTGTTCCACCCTCTTTCTGGGCATTTGCTATGATGTGAAGCGCAAGTGTTGTTTTGCCGGAAGCCTCGGGCCCAAATATTTCACTAACCCTGCCTTTAGGGATACCTCCAACTCCCAGTGCAATATCAAGCTCCAGCGAGCCTGTCGATATTGAGCCTATCCCTGCCGTTGTGTCATAGGCGCCAAGCTTCATTATTGCACCTTTACCATACTGCCTTTCTATTTGCGAGAGAGTATTATCAATTATCCTGTCGCGATCATCTTTATCCATAATTTCCTCCGAATGGAATTATATATTTGTATAAATACACTAAAACACATGTTATCATTTTTAAACCCCGCTGGCAAACATATTTATTAAAGAATTTAATTCAAAATTTAATTCAGAGCTTAATTCAGAGCTCAATTCAGAACTTAATTCATGATTTATTTTAATGCAAATTCTTCAATAATAATATATCGTGAGCCCGCTGTACTTAATATGCTCTCAAAAAGAGTGATTTTTTTGCAATGTACTGTTTTACTGAATGAGAGTTCAAATACGCTGATCATATCTGACAAATTTATCTTTTCACGCACCCTGGCTACAGTGATATGTGAGACAAATCCTCTTTCTTCTTTTTTTATATGTATTTTAGAAAGACTGTTTTCAAGGTTTTTAAAAAAATCTTTTATCAGATCTGAACCATTTCCAACTCCAGCAAATAATATTCTTGCTGATTTTGAAGAAGGGAAAGCTTCAAGTTTTGAAGATACTTTAAAATCAAAACTGTCAAAATTACCTGCAGCTTCATTTATTGCTTTTGATATTTCAGGTATTTTTGTGCTTTTGGTGTCGCCCAGGAATTTAAGGGTAAGATGAATGTTTTCTGCGGGTATTATCCTTACGGCTTTTTCTCTGCTGAAATAATCCTTAGTTTCTGAGTAAAGAGAGGACTTTAAATCATCAGGCAGATCAATTGCTATAAATAGTCTTTTTTCTTTCGAAATACTGGTTTTAGAACTTTTAGAGTTTTGCAAATTCTGCTCCATATAACAGTGTCTAATGAAATAATTTCAGTTTTATAAAAATTTTAAGACCCGGCAATTTTATTTGCGGGTATAATCGCTTCATTACATTTTCAGAATTGCAAGCCGAAGCCTGTTTAATATAAATTGCGCAGTCCTGAATTTGATATCTGCCCGTGTGCCGATAAACTGTTTATCGTAAACTTCTTCATATCCGTCGGGACCAGTTATGGTTACATATACAAGACCGATTGTCTTGCCTTTCTCGGGCGAGGTGGGGCCGGCTATGCCTGTTGCGCTTATTGCAAAATCCGAATTAAAAAGTTTTCTTGCTCTTTTTGCCATTTCAATGCAGACATCTCTACTGACAGCTCCTTTTGTAATTATGAGCTTTCCGTCAACACC
>MWAX01000038.1 GCA_002068775.1 Actinobacteria bacterium ADurb.Bin346
GGCGCTTCTGCGGCAATAAATGAGTGGCAAATACCAGTAATAATCAGGTATGGCAGGTTTGTGGTTGCAGAAGATACCAGTGGCGATATCATTGGCGTATGCGAGTTACTTAGAGGATGGAAAGACCCTGCTTCAGCATTTATTCATTCTTTTTATATTATAAAAAAATACAGGCACCAGGGTATCGGGCGTAAGCTTTTACAGTTCGTGATAGACATGCTCAAGGCTTCCGCTTTTAATTCTGTGAGCCTGACTGTTGCCCCGGATAATAATGCAGCAGCAAAGCTCTATTTGAATGAGGGCTTTGAAATAAAAAGTATCCTTAAAAATGAATATGGGCCGGGAATTGACAGGTATCTGATGGAGAAAATGCTGTGAGCAGTGAAATATTTAAATCAGGCTATATCGGGCTTATCGGCAGGACAAATGTGGGCAAATCAACACTTATAAATAAAATCCTGGAAAAAAATATTGTGATCACCTCCGGAAAAGCACAGACAACCCGGGATAGAATAAATTGTATTTACAATACGGAAAATATGCAGGCTATTTTTGTGGACTGCCCCGGTTTTTTTAAACCGAGAAACCTTCTTGGTGAAAAACTCAATGGCATAATTTATGGAGTTCTCAGTGATGTGGATATAATTGCTGTAATGATTGATATATCAGCCGGCATAGGCCAGGGAGACAGGTATGTTTTTGAGCAGATTAAAAACAGGCGCAAGCCAAGGTATCTGATTTTTAATAAAGTGGATCTCTGCAGCAGTGCCGAAAGAGAGCTTATCGGCGAAAAAGCTTCCGGTATTTTAAAAGAATTTGATTTTTTTGAGGATGTTATCACTGTTTCTGCAAGAACAGGAGAAAATATTGAAAGCCTGCTGTCAAAACTTTTTGCCGGATTATCTGAAGGGCCAAAATATTATCCTGATGGTGTGATTACTGACCTGCCCCTTGATAAAATCATAGCAGAGGTGGTAAGGGAAAACCTTATCAACAATCTGTTTGAAGAGCTCCCCCACAGCGTAAATGTTGAAGTTGCAAGCCGGGAGAAAAAAATCACATCAAAAGGAGAAGAAATAGAGAAAATCGAGTGCACCATTTATGTGGAGAAAAAATCCCATAAATCAATAATAATTGGCAATTCAGGATCAATGATTAAAAAAATCGGTGAGCTTTCAAGAATAGAAATTGAACATATTCTGCAGTCAAAAGTATTTTTACAGCTATGGGTAAAAGTCATGGAGAACTGGACCAGAAAGGATTCATACCTCAGTAGGTTCGGGTTCTGATTGCGTCAGTAAACTATGGAATTAAAATTTTTTTATAAAGATTACAGCATTTGAAGAAAGGCAAGGTGGTTAAAACGCTTACCAGGGAACAATTAGCTAAAACAATAGACCAGACTCTCTTAAGGCCAACTGCTACATTGCAGGAAGTGCAGAGCCTCTGCATCTCATCAAAGAAAAATCATTTTGCTGCAGTTGTTATAAATCCGTCATATGTGACGGTGGCAAAGAGGATACTGTCGGGCTCTGATGTCAAGATATGCTCAGTTGTCGGCTACCCGATGGGTGCCAATACAATTGAAACAAAAGTTTTTGAAGCAAAGGATAATGTAAAAAAAGGAGCTGATGAGCTTGATGTCGTTATAAATCTCGGCATGATAAAAAGCGATAATTTTGCTTATATTGAAAAGGAAATAGGCATCATTGTGAGTGTAATCAGGCGCGAGCAGATGGCTGAATACAACAAGCATATTAATATCAAGATAGTCATAGAAGCAGGCGCGCTTGAAAAAGATGAAATAAAAAAAATCTGCAAAATTGTAGAGGAATCGGGTGCTGATTTTATAAAAACCTCAACAGGGTTCGGCAACAGGGGCGTTGAGCTTGACGATGTCCGGCTTATACGGGAAGTCGTTACACGCAATATAGGAGTCAAAGCAGCAGGCGGCATACAGACATTCAAGGACGCGCAAGCATTGATTGATGCCGGAGCCACCAGGCTTGGAACATCAAGCGGCTTAAATATAATTGAAGAATATATTGAGCTTTTCGGCAAATAATGCCTTATGCATGCCATATGCCTTCTTACAAAACAAAGTCAGTAATTCTTAAAACATACAACCTGGGTGAAGCTGACAGGATAGTAAAACTCTTTGCCCGGGACAGGGGACCGATAGATTCAGTTGCCAAAGGGGCCCGAAAGATCAAAAGTAAATTTGGCGGCAGGCTTGTACTTTACAATTTTATTGAATGCGAGATTTCAAAAGGTAAAAGCCTTGATATAATCACTCAGGCCGAGATAATAAAGAATTTTAAAAATATTTCTTCAGATTTCAATAAATTCTTATTCTGTCAGCTTATAAGTGAGATTATCTTAAGGACTAATCTTGCCGGTGCAGAAAACGCCCCTGTAATTTTTAAACTTTTATATTTATTTTTTAATGAAATAGATAAAATAAAAACAGGCGATATCTATTCTGTCGAAAAAACTGCATTGTTTTTTATTTCAAAATTCCTGAAATTAACCGGTTATGCACCCATGGTGGCATCATGTGTAAAGTGCGGCGCAGGCTCAGGAGTGGAAGAGAACAGTGCTATAGTCTTTTCCATAAAATTTGGAGGCGTGCTGTGCAAAAGATGTGCCTCAAATGTCTCAAATTATCCTGATTTGAAGACACTTATATCAAAAGATAAGTTTGATTTTATAAAAAAAATTTTTTCTTTATCCTTCAGAGATTTCAGTGAAGTTAATATAAATCTGCAGAATCTTCCGGAGGTTTTAAAGCTCATAGGCGGTTACATGAGATTTCATACCGGCTGCAATCTGGATGTGGCGCTTTATGTGGACAGAGTACTGCCTTAAGAGCAAACCTGTTGCGTCATTTAAAAATGTATCTGAAAGCAAATGTATTCGAAAGTAAATGTATCTGAAAGCAAATTGACTATTAATGCCAATATCTTTAAAATTAGGAAATTATGAATTTCCAGGACATAATATTTAATTTACAAAAATACTGGGCGCAAAAAGGGTGTATAATAAGGCAGCCCCTTGACCTTGAAAAAGGTGCAGGCACTTTTAACGCCGACACTTTCCTTCGCTGCCTTGGTCCCGAGCCGTGGAATGTCGCCTATGTTGAGCCAAGCAGAAGGCCCACAGACGGCAGATATGGTGAAAACCCGTTCAGGACACAGTTTTATTACCAGTTCCAGGTGCTTTTAAAACCATCCCCTGACGATGTCGTTGAACTTTACCTTGGCTCTCTTGCAGGGCTTGGAATTGACCTTAAGCTCCACGATATAAGATTTGTCGAGGATGACTGGCAGTCGCCGACAATAGGCGCAGCAGGGCTCGGCTGGGAAGTGTGGGCAGACGGAATGGAAATAACGCAATTTACATATTTTCAGCAGATGGGCGGACTTGCATTAAAACCCGTTTCTGCGGAATTGACTTACGGGCTTGAAAGGATTGCGATGTATCTTCAGGATAAAGACAGTTTCTGGGAGCTTAAATGGAATGATGAGCTCACCTATGGAGATATCCTGCTTGAATCAGAAAAACAGTGGTCCGAGTATAATTTCGAAGTCGCGGACATTTCAATGCTCCTGGATCTTTTTGAAAAATATGAAAAAGAATTTTCAAATGTCATTAAAAAAGAGCTTATTTACCCTGCGCATGAGTGCGTGCTCAAATGCTCTCATTTGTTTAACCTGCTTGATGCGAGA
>MWAX01000039.1 GCA_002068775.1 Actinobacteria bacterium ADurb.Bin346
CGGAGCTCATAAGCGGAAATCCGCAGCACCATTCTTCGTCGCCAAGAAGACCAAAATTAATTTTTGCGCTCTGGAATATTTTCACGACTGAACGGGGTATCTTGAACACCCTTGGCGAAAAAGATGATACGCAACCGACAAAATAAATTACATCAGCTTTATCAGTCACATATTTGTTTTCAGGTATGCCTGCCACCTGATTTATCCATTCGACTCTTCCCTCATTAGTATCAAAAGAAATATTGCGAGAAGTTTTTAGCCTGTCTTTTAAAAGTTCAAGCACTTCAGGGCTCTTCTTCTCATCTGAAAGGTCTGTGCGCAGCGATATCCATAGCTTTTGCAGATCAATATTTACAGGGCAGTCCACTTCACATCTTGAGCAGAGCGTGCATTCGTAAGCAGCTTTTGCAAGCTGATCAAGGTGTTTTTCGGTGAAATATCTTTTACCGAGAATCCTGCGCCACAGAGTTTTGCTGCGAATCCTGCGCCTTAAAAGCTCGATTTTTTTTGCAGGAGTGACCGAAAGATCGTTATTGGCATTATATGCCGAACAGACATCAGTACACTGGCCGCATCTGGTACAGGATTCAATATTGAATAATTGTTTGACTGTATATTTATCTATACTCATTTAACTGTGCACCTGGCCTTTACTGTGTCTGTTCTTTTCCATGACATTTATCACGCTTGCCACCGGACTGAAAAGCGCATGGGCAAATTTTGAAAACGGGATATATACAAATGCCAGCCATATTGCTGAAACATGAGCGTGCCAGAAAACTTTATAACTTACTATCCACGCCGAATCACTGGTCTGCGGAAATGTATTTTTAAGGCATCTTCCAAGATAAAAACCAAAAAATCCGAGTTTGCCTATATACTCAGGAGTACGCTCAATTATATACCTGAACGCTTCAGTAAACCACCCGGTCAGAAGGATGACAAATATAAAAATAAGCAGAAACACATCCTGAAACATCATCATGCCTATTTTCTTTTTTGATATCAGGCCTCTTATAAAAGCAACCACCACGCCAATAAGAATTACAACATTTAAGAGCTCATTTAATATTGCTGTCACCCAGTGGTCCTTATTTGCCAGGGCATCCAGAAATTCTGAAGTTCCCGGCTGGTAATCAAATGCAGGAACTATCTCAACTGCAATGCCTGAAAGCACGGAGAGTATAAAGAGGATAAGTATGCCCCAGAAAAGGCATGTATGGGCGAGCCATTTAATCTTATTCTCCCTGAAGAGTTTAGTGTGCAGTATGCTGTCAAAAATAATTGAAAGGACTATCGGACCAAATTTTTTTGAAAACAGAGTCTTAAAAAATTTGCCTATAAAATACCAGAACTTGTGCCATCTGCTCTTTCCATCAAGTCCGGTCACTGCATATTCGGCAAGTGAGCCCTGCATAACAGTGGATGCCCTGTAGAGAAGCCCGCCTATTATCCCTACAGTAAAAAGAATGTGAAGTATCCAGAAGTGAATGCTTACCATTTCTATTTTCATATTATATCCTGACGCTCCGATTCCAGTAATCTGATAAGATTTTATATTTTATTTTCGTGTATTAAATTTTATCGGGTATGACAGCTATTTAGCCAAACATTATAAATAATTATTCCGAATTATTCTATATGCTTTCGCACATATTTTTAAATGGGGCATCGGGCAAGCTTTTGTACACATTTTTAAATGGCATCGGTTATATTTTTATGCGCATTTTCGTTTTTTAACAGTTCAGTAAAAAATTAAAGATATCCCGTTTTATTATTTATCTGCTTTAATATTTTCAGCCATGGGGCTGGCTTGAATGATAATTTCCTGTACGCTGTCTTTTCCCATTTCTTCAATATGGGAAACATAATTTATATTGCTGGTTGTAATGAAAGTCTGGTACCGGTCTTTTATAAGATTAAGCACTATTTTTTCTCTTTGCAGGTCAAGCTCTGACAGTATGTCATCTAGAAGCAGCAGAGGGTCTATCCCGGTTTTTTGCCTGATTTCTTCAAGCTCGCAGAGCCTCAAAGAGACAGATGCAGCTCTTTGCTGTCCCTGTGAGCCAAATGCTTTTATGTTTTTACCTCCGAACATTATCTGAAAATCATCCCTGTGCGGTCCTGTGATTGTTGTTTTATAAATGATTTCTTTCTGCAGGTTTTCATCAAGTTTTTGGAGAAACTGCCGGTTAATTTCATCAGCTTTTATTTCTGCCTCTGTTTCCTTCTCATTGACAGAATCAGGCTCGCAGGCAGGCTCATTATCATCATATGCATTCTTTCTATCCCAGCTGAATATGTATTGAATGGCGCAGGCAGCTTCCGGAAAGAACATTGCCATATAGTCTATAAAATATGACTTGATTGAATTTACAAGGTCATATCTGCTCTTTATGATTTTACTGCCATATTTTGCAAGATTTTCGTTCCATACATCGAAAGTTGTGCTCTGGTTTGCCTTTGAGACAGAATCCATACTTTTAAGAAGGCTGTTTCTCTGGTTCAAAATTTTCTGGTACTGCAGCCTGAGCGACTGGTAGCCAGGATTTATTTTTTCAAGAAGATTATCTAAAAACTCGCGCCTGTTTGACGGTCCGCCTTTTATTATTCTCAGATCATCAGGTGTAAAAAGCACTGCAGGCATAATATTTATAAAATCTGACTTTTTTTTGCATAAGACCCTGTCCACTTTTATTTTAAGGTTATTTCCTGCCCGGAACTCAAGCTCTATCAGCTTGCCGTCAAAATGTGCCCTGACCAGTGAAAATTCGGCTCCCCACTTTATAAGCTCATCCGGATTTGATGACCTGTGCGACCGTCCAGTGGATAAATAATAAATTGACTCAAGAAGGTTCGTTTTTCCCCTGCCATTATCACCAAAAATAAGGACAGTATTTTTATCAAATTCAATATATAAATCGCTATAGTTTCTGAAGTCTGTCAGTTGTAATTTCTTTAAATGCATACAAGTATTAACTGCAACCGGAACAGCTGCTGCATGAGCCTGAGCAGGACCTTGAAGTTGAGCATGAGCCGCTGGCACATGAATCTAGAGAATAATCGCTGCTGCCGGAAGATGATTTAAAACCGACAGGGGCAAATACCCTTGCCATATTGCTGCTGCCGCAGCTTTCGCATTTTATATTTTCTGTACCGTTTCCCATTAAAACGATTTCACAGATATATCCGCAATCACTGCACTTATAATCAACAAAACGCATTTTTTATTACCACCTTTAACTATTTTATTTATATCGCATATATTAAGCTCCCGGCTTTATTCATAACCAGTTTTATGATAAGGCACAAACCAGAAATACATGCACACGCAATATGATATTATATTTCGTATCAATTTTGAAATAGGTTTA
>MWAX01000040.1 GCA_002068775.1 Actinobacteria bacterium ADurb.Bin346
CTATCCCCTTGTAATTAAAGCCCATGCTTACAAGGTCCTTCCTGTTTAAAAAATTCCTGCCGTCAATAATATTTGCAGATTTCATAAGTGATTTTATTTTTGAAAAATCTATTTTTAGAAACTGCGGCCAGTCTGTGACCAGAATAAGCAGATCGGCATTTTCTGCTGCGGAATAGCTGTCAGGTAAAAAAATAGCTTTATTATCCATTTCAGATGGCGGCGCTGTCACAACCGGATCAAAAACCCTCACCTCAGCACCCAGCTCTATCAGTTTATTTACGACTGTTATGGACGGCGCTTCCCTTGTATCATCTGTGTTTGGCTTAAAAGCCGCCCCAAGCACACAAATGATTTTATCCTCTATAATACCAAGGATATCCATTGCTTTCTGTATGACTTTATACCTCTGATAATTGTTGACCTGAATGACAGAATTTATGATGCTAGCCGGTACCCCATATTCTTCTGCAGTGAAAAATAGCGCTCTTACGTCTTTTGGAAAACATGATCCTCCCCAGCCAATGCCTGCTTTCATAAATTTGCTTCCTATCCTGCTGTCAAGTCCCATTCCATATGTGACATCCAGTATGTTTGCTCCAACTCTTTCACAGATATTTGCTATCTCATTGATAAATGATATTTTTGTTGCCAGAAAAGCATTTGAAGAGTATTTTATCATCTCAGAGCTCGTTGAATCAGTTATTACAATCGGTACCTTTTCCTTCTTTTTGGAATTGCTGCTGGCATATTCAAAATCCTGGTTTATTATAGGCTTGTAAAGCTCCTTCATCAGGTTTGTTGCCCTTTCGCTGTCCGAACCGATTACAACCCTTTCAGGGAAGAACGCATCTGCGACTGCTTCTCCCTCTTTTAAAAACTCCGGGTTAGAGACCATGTCAAATTCAAGCTCAGGACTGTTGCCGGGGATATTATCCGGAATATTTTCCTTGATTATTTTCTTCACTCTTTTAGCAGTGCCTATGGGCACAGTGCTTTTATTCACTATTATTTTATAGCCATTTAAGGATTTGCCGATTATTTTTGCCACATCGTCAAGCGCTGTCAGATCAGGCTTACCCGAGGGCAGCGGCGGGGTCCCCACACATATAAAAATTATATCCTGGGACCTGATTGCTTCTGTAATATCATTATTAAAAAAAAGTGTGTGATTTAGGTTTTTCCTTATTATTTCTTCAAGACCAGGCTCGTAAATCGGGCATTTTCCATCAAGCAGCGTACTTATCTTTTTTTCATCCTTATCCACACAAATTACATTATGGCCTATCTCTGCAAGGCAAACTCCGGTTACAAGCCCGACATACCCGGTACCAATCACACAAACTTTCATTAAAACCAGCCCTTCCCCGTATATATAGAAGAATTAAAATTTACTGAACAGTTAAAACTGATTTACTGATTAATAAAACAATTAAAAAATAATTTAATACTTTATCCTATTTAATTGCAAGTTTATTTAATTTTATACAAAAGAATAACTGATTGACAGGTACAACTTTTGAGCCTGGAGTAGATTCTGGCCCTTTTTTCCGGTTTCAGTATTCATTATTTTTATTTATAGCATTTTTATTTATAGCGTCGGCTGAAATAAAGCCGGCAGAACACTCTCATGGTATCAGTAAACACAGTTGCTGCATCTTTTAACCTGATGCGCCCTTTATCTCTTTTAGCTTTGAGCTGGACCGGGGCTTCAAAGATCCTGTAATTATTTCTGCTTGCAATTAGCAGCAGCTCCAGGTCATATGCATATTTTTTTATCGTCACTTTTGACATGCATTTTTTCAGCACTTCATTTCTAAATAACTTAATGCCGGTCTGGGTATCTTTAATTGGAAGCCTGAAAAGCACTTTTATTATAAAATAATATGAAGAGCTTAAAAACCGCCTGTATAAAGGATAATTAAGCCTTGACTGTTTGTGCATTTTTGAGCCTATGACTATGTCTGCGCTGCTTTTTTCCATTATCTTATACATTTTTATAATAAGAGACGGGTGGAGATCAAGGTCAGCATCCATGAAAAGAACGTATTTCCCGCCTGCAAGTCCTGTCCCGTATTTTAATGCATATCCTTTACCCTGATTTGGGAAATATCCTTCGAGCCTGACCTTTTTACTGTTATTTCCTATAAAGTCAGCAACTTCTGAGGCAGTATTATCAGTTGAACCATCATTTATGATTATTATCTCATAATCCGGACTGAAATCTTCAAGGACTTTTATTGTTTCCTGCACTGTGCGCACAATAATGGATTCTTCATTAAATGCAGGTATCAGTATTGAAAACTTTATTGATTCCTTTGTTGGTTCCTTTGTTGGTTCAGTTGTTGATTCAATTGTCTCTCTTCTGCTGTCCGGAGCCATATTTTTTAGCCTGTCCAATTGATGAAACAAAAAAGAATATTATCAGGAATAGCGCGCTCTTACAACAGGCTTATGCGCAAAGCGCGCCAGCGCATAGAGCTTTGCCGCATCATTCCTATGTGCAGCCTATGTGCAGCCTGCCTGCGCAGGCTGGGTGGGGGGTCTGCATGTGAGATCCTTTTTTAATGAAATATTAAAAAGTATTTTCCTTAAACCAGGCAAAAGTAAGCTCTATGCCTTCCTTAACTGATGTTTTGGGCTGCCATCCAAGGACTTTTTTTGCAAGGCTATAGTCAAGCGAGCTTCTGAATGCTTCTCCCGCTTTTGCAGGGCCGTGATTTTCAACAATAGAATTATTGCCGGATACCTGCTTCAGCGCAGCAAAAAGCTCGTTTACAGAAGTTTCTTTAGAAGTGCTTATATTTACACAGCCAACAAAATTGCTTTCAATTGCCCTCATATTAGCTTCAACCACATCTTTTACATAAACATAATCTCTTGTCTGATTACCGTCGCCATTTATTACAGGGCTGCCGCCTTTGAGTATTATGCTTGAAAATATTGCCACTACACCGGCTTCGCCTAAAGGATCCTGGCGCGGACCATAAATATTTGCATACCGAAGCGCAATATACTCGAGACCATAAGTTTTATAAAAATAATGAAGATATTTTTCTGAGGCAAGCTTTGCCACGCCATATGGAGATATGGGGTTCGTACTGTGTGATTCATCAGCAGGGAATTTCTCCTGCTCACCATAAACTGTGCCGCCGCTGGATGCAAAAATAATTTTTTTTACTCCGGTTTTCATGCTACAGTTAAAAACATTGAGTCCTCCTTTTACATTGACTTCCGCATCGTAAACAGGATCCTCCACAGATATCCTTACGCTAAGCTGCGCTGCATTGTGAATCACTATGTGCGGTTTCTCCTTTATGAATATATCAGCAAGATCAGCATCTCTTATATCTTTTTTATAGAAAACAGCTTTTTTATTGATATTTTCTTTTTTTCCGTTTGAAAGATCATCAACTATAATGACCGTATTTCCTTCATCAATAAGCCTGTCTGCAATATTTGAACCAATAAAGCCGGCGCCGCCTGTAATCATTATTTTCATCTGCTGCCTCTTTTCTTTAGCTTTAGCATTTCCGTTGTTATTTTACTTTGTTAATTTCTGTTGTTAATTTTCACTGTTATTTTTAAATGCTTTGCCCGCATTATCTAAAAGTTGCCTTTACAAATACTTTAGATTAACTCTTTCTATAAAACAAATATTGATACCTGAAAAATCACTGCTGGATATTCAGATATTTTTCATTAATTATTGCTGGTATGGACAGGTCTACATTTCCATATGTTTTTATTCTTTTGCCGTCAATCAAAAAAATAACTCCCTCCACTTTTGGCACCTGAGTCACAGTGTTTACGATGGTGTAAATCACATATTCATCGAGTATTCCGGATTCAAGGCTGTTTTCAAGAAATTCC
>MWAX01000041.1 GCA_002068775.1 Actinobacteria bacterium ADurb.Bin346
CACTGTTCCAGCCTCTGGTGGACGCATCGCAATGAGCTACCGGACCCTTGCAGCCAAGCTCATAAAGACAGCCTTTCTGGCCAAAGTCTTTTGCAAATATACCTGTATCAAAATACTGCCTGAGCTCGCAGTTATCGTGTATCAGCTTATCCGGCCCAAAAAACATTACCGGTCTTCCAAGGCTATCAAGCTCAGGGATGCCGTATTTTAAGACATTGACTAATGTGCCTACCATCCAGTCAGGGTGAGGAGGACAGCCGGGTATATTAATAACCGGTTTATCTTTTATGACTTTTGAAGCAGGAACTGCGCCTGTCGGATTTGGAGGAGCAGCAGGAATTCCGCCCCATGTCGCACAAGTCCCTACTGCCACCACTGCAAGAGCATTGTCTGCAATCTTATTGATCCATTCCAGTGCAGTAATTGGTTTTTCATCCTTTTCACCAACAGCACAGTACAGACCTTCTTCTTCCAGTGGTATCGAGCCGTCGACCACAAGTATATATTTACCTGCTTCTTTTGAGATCATCCTGTCGATGACACCGATAGCAAGGTCGCCTGCAGCTCCCATTATGACAGGATTAAATTCAAGAGTTATAACTTCTATCAGCACTTCGTCCACACCCGGATATTCCGTGTCTATAAAACTAACCGGACAGCCAGAGCATGCCTGAGCCTGGAACCACACTATTGGAAGCCTTCCCTTTCCATTCTTTGCACCTGAAGCCGAAAGCAGCCTGGGAAGCCATAAATTAGAAAGAGCTACTCCTGCTATTGAGCCGGCGCTTATCTGTAAAAATCTTTTCCTTGAAATAAGCACAAAAAACCTCCTGCAATGCAAATATTTTTAAAACTTAAGATATCTTTGGAAAGCTATCTGAAGAAATGAGAACATTTTAAAACAAACAAATTCTTTGTTTAAAACAACTTTTACAACCATAGTCAATGACCCCGGATAAATTTATAAGTTAAGAAATTTTAATCTATATAAGCGACAAAATCAACGATTAGACAGCTTAAATTTCACCTTATTTTAAACCAGCGGCTCCGGCCTGTCATCTGCATCAACCGGCAATTCATCCGTCTCATACAAAAAGACGGAAAATCTTCCCATGTTTATTTTAATGGAGCCCTGCCTGAATTTATTTGCAGTTATGTAGTGCTTCCTGTCAGCGTCATTCAGCTTTATCTGTAATTCCGGATCTGAAGAATAAGAAGATATAAAATCAAGTCCTCTTTTTGTAAATATAAAAACAGGTATCTTCATGCCCACCTGCATTATTGCAGAAGAGCCGGCAATTTCTCTCAACTCCTTTGAAGCACAGGCCCATGCAAGGTCTGCAGATTTGCATATATGATCAGCCTGTAAAGAATTTATCCCGGTATTGCAAATAGACAGTATTACAATATCCAGAGAACTATTGTATTTTCTTATCCTGTCAAGTATTTGCTCATCACCTCTTACAGTGACGGCAATCTTCTTATAACCCAACTCTGCAGCTTTCTTTACACCCTCATACTGATCAAGTCCTGCATCTGCCGCAGACAGCACCGCAGCGCCATTTTTTATTATTCTTTCAATGATTTCCGGAATTGGGGTAGTATAAAAAAGACCGTTCATATAAGCGCCGATGCCCTGGACAACTGCAGGATTTGAAGTTATTACAGTGCCGGCTCCCTCACAGGCAATAACAGCAGCATCTATATTCCTGCGCTTAAGCGCATACATTATCATTTCTGAAGCCCCAAATGGCACTATTATTTTTTCATCACATATTCTGCGATTACCTGTGAACATTCCCCAGTGGCTTGCCTGCCTGTCAAATTTTTTTTCTATGCTTTCTTTATTGATTGATTCAAAAGAAAAAAGTGATTTAAAAAGCGGACAGTAATGAACTTCCGGCTCCTGTATTTTTATCACTTTCCCGTTTGAAATTGCAACAAGGGCGCATGCTTTTCTTGTGATGTGAAGGTCTGCAGGCAAAGTGCCGGTTTCTTTCTTTATCTCATCAATAAAAGACTGTAAATCATTTTCTGCCATTATCTGATGTCTGTAATTATGTGATAATATGTGATAAGTTAATGAAGCTATAATACTATCCGCCTGAAATATCTCCTGCCTTTTTGTACAATTTTGCCTTTGAGAGACTGCAGCTCTATTTCAAGGTTAATATCTTCCTGTTTTTTTCCATTTATTTTTATAGAGCCCTGACGAATAAGCCTTCTTGCTTCGCTGTTGGACTCAGAAAGCCCGCTTTTTACCAGAAGATTTACCAGTGTTATCCTGCCTGAAGGATACTGGCTTGCATCGGGATTAAATTCTTCTATCTGCTCAGGGATTTTTTTATCTTTAAAGACAAGGTCAAAATGTCTCCGGGCTTCATCTGCCATATTTTCATCATAAAGATTTTCTACAATCAGCTTTGCAAGATTCCTTTTTGCAAACACAGGGTTTTCGCCTTTCCTGTTAATAGCAAATTCCACAGCATCAATATCAGGTTTTGATAGCCTGGTAAGCAATCTGTAATAATCCATTATTACGCCATCAGGTATTGACATGACCTTTCCGAATATCTCTTCAGGTTTTTCAGTCACGCCTATATAATTACCAAGACTTTTACTCATTTTTTCCACTCCGTCTGTGCCCACCAGTATGGGCATTGTAATCGCTATCTGCTGTTTCTGGCCGAATTCTTTCTGGAGCTCCCTGCCGACAAGAAGGTTAAATTTCTGGTCTGTGCCGCCAAGCTCAATATCTGCTTTTATTGCCACGGAATCATAAGCCTGCATGATGGGATACAAAAATTCCATTATTGCTATTGATATATTTGATGCAAATCTCTTCTTGAAATCATCACGCTCCAGCATACGGGCAACAGTAAATCTTGATGTAAGGTTTAATA